>CAIULN010000085.1 GCA_903900025.1 uncultured Methanomicrobiales archaeon
CGGGGACATCGCGGTAGCCGCGCAGTTACCTACATCGGTAAACCATACTACAGCCGCGCACTCTACCAAGCTGAGTTAAGGCGGGCACTGCGCTCATACTAGAGGGATGATCGGGTATTAAACGTATCGTTATTCCGCCTGATTTCGCCCAGTTGCCCCAAAAACACGGTCTATTTTATATAATCCGCATGCTAACCATAGGGTATGGCTCGCAAGTACGTTGCGGGGGATTGCCTTCTTCACCGATAGCCATGCCCGTGGAGAAGTCACCGTTTTTGATACCACGCTCCGGGACGGAGAACAGACCCCGGGGATAGCTTTCACCTTTGAACAGAAACTCGAGATCGCACGCCAGCTCTCCGACATCGGTGTCCATGCCGTCGAAGCGGGATTTCCCGCGTCAAGCAAAGCCGAGAAAGAGACGGTTACTGCCATCAAAAAGCTCGGTCTTGAGGCGAAGATCTGCGGGCTCTCCCGCATGACAAAAGCAGATGTCGATGCCTGCCTTGATTGCGATGTCGACATGGTGCATGTCTTCATCCCGACATCCGACATCCAGCGAATCAACACGATCAACAAGAGCCGGGAGGAGGTGCTCGCGATCTCAGACGAGATCATACGCTACGTCCGTGACCATATCGGGCTCTGCATGTTCTCGGCGATGGATGCGACACGGACGGATTGGGACTACCTGATGCAGGTGTTCCAGGCCGCGGCTTCTGCAGGAGCGACGATCATCAACGTGCCGGACACGGTCGGAGTCATCTCCCCTTCAGGAATGAAGACGCTCATCACCCGGATCGCACGGGAGGTGGACTGCCCGATCGACGTCCACTGCCACAACGATTTCGGGCTCGCGGTCGCGAACACGGTTGCCGCAGTTGAATCCGGGGCTTCACAGGTGCAGGTGACGGTGAACGGACTCGGCGAGCGGGCGGGCAATGCTGATCTCGCCCAGACCGTGATGATCATGGAGTCGATCTACCGGATCAGCACCGGCATCAAAAAGGAACGGCTGGTCGAAACTTCCCGGCTTGTCTCACGGTTCTCGGGGATCACCATCCCGCCGACCCAGCCGGTGGTCGGGGATAACGTCTTCTCCCACGAAAGCGGCATCCACTCCCACGGGGTCATCAAGAATTCAGCGACATTCGAGCCCGGCATCATGACACCGGAGATGGTCGGGCACCGGAGAAGACTTACGCTCGGAAAGCACGTCGGCCGGCACGCGGTGCGCCAGATGCTCACCGATGCCCACATCGACCCGGCTGACGCCCAGCTCGACACCATCGTGGAGAAGGTCAAGGCGATCGCGAACCGTGGAAAACGTGTAACCGATGCCGACCTCTACGAGATCGCCGAGAGCACGATGGGCATCGAACTGAACCATAAGGTGCTCACGCTGCAGGATATCGCGATCATGACCGGAAACCATATGATCCCGACGGCAAGCGTCAGGGCGACGGTACACGGAAAGGATCATGTACACTCCAGCGTGGGCAACGGCCCGGTTGATGCGGCGCTCAATGCGATTCTTGGCATTGTGCCCACCCGGGTCCAGCTCAAGGAGTTCCATATCGAAGCAATCAGCGGGGGTTCCGATGCAATGTGCCATGTCACCATTGCGGTTGAGGACGAGCACGGGAAAATCTTCGATGCAAGCGGGAGCGGGGACGACATCGTGCTCGCATCAGTCGAGGCGCTGGTCAATGCGATCAACCTGACAAGTAGGATTTGAACAATTCAATTTTTTTAAAAAATCGCAAAAAGGTAAATGAAAAGATTCACTAAGCCGCAGTCGGGGCGGCCTTGCCCTCAAGTGCTGCCTTGATCTGCGCCTGCAGCTGTTCGAACTTGCCCTGCAGCATCTTTTCCTGTTTTTCTAAAGACTTGATCCGCAGCTCGAGGGTTTCAACCTTATCGGCAAGTTTTGAGTTCACGACATCCTTTCTCTTCTGCATCATAACGCTGCCAACACTCATGTACATCGATGCGTCATCGGGGAGGTCCTTAATCTCCTCCGCAGCCCGCTTTGCCTCGCGTGCTGCCATCTCGTATTGCGCCTTCTGGGATAGGATTGTCTGGAGCTGCTGCTGCACCTGCTGGAGCATTGCAACCTGGTTCTGCACCTTTGGTGAAATATTGTTCATGGTAACACTCCTTTTTATAATACTATTCGGGATCCCCGGACTCATTTCTCCGGGCGTGGCATCGTATGCCTGTTGTGGTATAGTGTACGGTTCCGAGGTAAAAATAAGTAATCCTTTGATCGCTTGCCAGAAACGGGGGAAAACCTGACAGGGAGATCACCATTATACGAGATCCTGCATCTCGTCTGCGACGCTGATGAGCCGGAGGTACATGTTGAGCGCCGCACGGAGCGCTGATGTGTCCTCTGCAACAACCGAAAGGACGAGTACATCATCTCCTTCCAGTGTGCAGCATACCTGTGACCGCGGGTTCACCTCATCAGAAAGCTCTGGAAAAAGGGCCCGGTAAATCTTTTTGGCGTTTTTAGTCGTAAACCGGAAAACAGCCTTATGAGGCATTGGCAGCATGTTCATGCACGTTGAAAGTCAGAGAATGATAGCAAAAAAAGGTATTGATCAAAAAAACAGGTATAATGGAGTTTTGGGTCTATTACCGCGCTTTGACCTCTTTAATTGCAGCCCCGCGCTCCTTGAAGAGGATGCGGTGGCCGCAGTACGGGCAGCGGACGTTGATGTCGATCTCGACTTTTTGTTTACACCGGGCACACTTGTAGGAACTGACCATAGTAGACCCCGATTATGAACTGTTTTTGTCCTGTTCAAGTGTCCGATCGATCGTACGCAACGCAATGCGCAGTGCCGGGGTCACTGGCTGGTATGCACCGCCCGCGAATTTGTAGCTGCACTTCCGGCACTCCCAGATGCCGGTGCCCTGACGGTGAACCGCAACGGTATCACACTGCGGGCAGCGGTGGAATGCGCGTGATACTTTCTCAACATCCGCGACCCGCTTTCGGGTGAACCTGCCGTACCTGCAACCGAAGCGCCCCGCACTTCCGGTTACTTTTCCCTTTGCTGCCTGATGTGAACCTGCCATGAAAATAACCACCAGTATGTCCTACATTCTATGTTGTGACGATTAATATACTTGATTGAGGATCTTCACGACACCTTCGCCCTTCGTAATCTTATTGATCAGGTCATAGAAATCGGTCTGGATCCCGGCCGGGATCCGCACAACGCAGATCCACGAACCGTCTTTCTGCCACTCCTCCTTTTCAATAGTTGAAGCGGATGATATGTCCCCGAATGCGCGTCCCGCGAAATCAGCGGGGATCCTCACCGCAATCCGAAGTTCCTCGAACCGGATCGGGAGGATGGGGCGGAGCGCTTTGACCGTCTCCTTGACCATTTCATCAAGGTGTTTGAAGGGGTCGATGTTTACCCGTGCCTCTTCCATTGCCATCTCGATACGCTGAGGGGGGTGGGGGTGTCCGGTCTGTGGGTTGATGGCGTTGCGGGAGATGAATGTAACCACCTGGCGGCGTTTCTCCTCGATCATGTGCCTGCGCTGTTCTGCGGTCAGGTGGATCTCGCCTTTCTCAATAATCCGGTGGGCGACCGTGGGAAAATCGGTGGTATGGAAGACCTTGTTGAGTGACTCTTCAGATGCCCGCGTTCCCCGTGAAGAATGGGAAAACACGTTCAGTGCTGCGACGACGTCTTCGATATCGATCTTCTCCCCCTGCCGGACTTTAGCCGCCTGGTCCGGGTCAACGAGGATCTCAAAGCGCTCCCCAAAACCCTCGAGGCGTGCAATAACTGCCTTTTCCAGCGGGATCATAACCGGTCACTGCTTGAACTGTTCCACAAATGCGGCAACTTCCTCTTTGGTCATCTTGCGGAATACCGCTTTGTCCTTCACGATGACACCGATCTCGACCGTATCGACATCGAACTTCCCTTCTGTTGCGGAGTGAAGCGCTTTCAGGCCCAGCAGGATGACATCCTTGATCTCCATCTCGGCGTTATACTCTTCTTCAAAGACCTTCATCGCCGCCGGTCGCCCGATCCCGATGCCCGTTGCCTTGTATTCGAGAAGGGTACCGGAGGGGTCTGTCTCGAAAAGCCGGCACTCACCATCAGAAACTCCGGCGATTAACAGAGCTGTACCGTACGGCCGGATCCCGCCATACTGGGTGAGTGTCTGCATATGGTCGCAGAGCTTCTTTGCAAGCGCCTCGACCTCAATCCGCTCGTCGTATGAGACGCGGTTGATCTGGCATTCGATCCGCGCACGGTCAACGAGCGCCCGTGCATCCCCAACAAGCCCTGATGAAGCGACACCGATGTGTTCATCGATCTTGAAAATTTTTTCGATTGACGAAGGTTCGAGCAGCTTGCTGCTGACGCGTTTGTCAACAATAAGTACGACGCCGTCCTTTGCCTTGATCCCGACCGCAGTCGTCCCGCGTTTCACGGCCTCCCGTGCGTATTCCACCTGGTAGAGCCTGCCGTCGGGTGAAAAGACGGTGATCGCCCGGTCATATCCCATCTGGTATTGTGGTTGCATCAGATATCCTCCAGATCCTCTCTTGTTAAAAAGAATCGTGTTGTATTTTTAAATCCCTTTTCAATTACATCAATCTTCTGACCTGAACCATTGCAGACCGTGTACCTCCGCCCGTCAATGGTGCATTCGTCAGGTAAAACAACGGCAGTATCCGGTGCCCGCATAACTGCAATCCGCTCCCGCAGGCTCTCGATCGTCCCCGATGTTGCGACCGTGCGCAGGGAGATCCGCTGGCCGGCACATACCGTTACTGTGGTGAGGGCAATTGCGAGTTCCCGTTCTGTCCCCCTCCGGCAGCGGACGATTACATACTCATTGTCTGCTGCGACGACCGCCATATGGATCAGGGCGGCGGTGGCATCGCCCCAGAGCGATGAAACCGCTTCGTGCACGGCAAAATACAGTTCTTTCTGATCAGGAACAGTGCCCGCGGGCTCGACCCGTATAAGCACGTATCTTCGCTTTTCCCGGAGGGTAGGAGGACGCGACGTCACTGTATCACCTTCACTGCAGAAGAGGGTGACGGTAACATCCCGGCATTCGAAAGCGCCTGTTCGACGTCAGGAATATCCAGTCCGATAACTGATGCGAGTGCGCTGAATTCGCGCACCGAACGCATCTCCAGCACCGACCGTGCATGTGTCGAGATAACGAGAGGAAACTCAAATCTCCGTTCCAGCAGCATGAGATCAAAATACCGGTCCAGTGCCCGCTGGCGCACCACGCCACGCTCCCTGATGACTGGCGCGAGGCTGACATCGATGGCAACCCCGTTATCCGCTGCCATCTTCGCCGTCACATGGTCGAATGCGTGCCGGTCAGTCCCGTGGATCCCACAGAGGATATGGATCCCCTTCATCCCCAGCACTGCCCGGTTATGCCCGTTATCACCTGCCTGTACTGTAACGAAAGCCCCTGTTTCCCTGTGGCGCTTCATCCTGACCGCAATATCCTGTGCAGGTATTTCACCAATCACAACACCGCTTGCCACATGCACACCGGCATAGTCGCACGCTGGGGTATCAACTGCAATAAGGCTGTCAAACCCGAGTTCGTGTGCCTCAAGCGCCATGCGCCTGACCGATGAATCGCCGGAAGGGCGGGGATAGACACAGGCGTCGGTGATCTTCATGATAAGATGTTACCGGAAAAAAGGATAAGATTATTTGCCCTGGTTTGCATGGGAACGGATGGACGGACGGGTCTTTTCGGTACCGATACCACGTGTACCCATGCCACGACCCCGTCGCCCGGCAGCGGTCTTGCCGCGCTCGGCGCGCCCGCGGTGCGTGGGGTTCCCGACCCAGGAGAGCTTCCGGTCGCTTCTGATTGCCGGGTGGTGACCGTCAACGAGAATAACCTCGTAGTATTTCAGCTTGCCGTCCTGGCCGACCCAGTAGGAGTTCAGAACCTCCATGTTCGGGAACCGGCGTGACGCGCGCTCCTCAGCGATACGCTGGAGGCTCTTTGCGGGAGTAAGCCGGTTTTTCCCCATCCGTGCGGAACGGCGTGCGCGGACATACCTCGATCGCCGGCGACCTCCCCTCCGGACCTTCACGCGCGCGACGGCAATACCCTGCTTGGCGCGGTACCCGAGCGCCCGTGCACGGTCGATACGGGTCGGGTGTTCGACACGGACGACGCTTCCCTCGCGGCGCCAGACCTGCATCCGGTCCCAGAGGAGCGCTTTCACGTCACTCTTGTCAGGCTTTTTCCATGCCTCCCTGACATAGGCATACATCGATTTGACCATTGACAATCACCTTCAGGTTCAGCCCGAAAAACGGGCCACATTCCTTTACGGGACGCATCCCGTATTCTTTAATAGTATGGCAGGCAGGTTATAAAAAAACTCGGGTGCTCTGCCGCATCAGCTGCCTTTGCGTTTTTCGAGGACCCGGAGCTCTGAAATTCTTGTCGCAGGATACTGCCCGTCCCTGTCCTTCTCAGCCGACTTCACCATGTCCCAGATCGTAAGGAGCGCGATGGAAGCACCGGTCAGCGCTTCCATCTCCACCCCCGTCTTTCCCAGCGATTTCACGCGCACGGTCGTCTCGATGAAACCTTCCCCTTCGGTAAAATCAACGGTGATCGCACCGATGGGAATCGGGTGGCACATGGGTATGAGCCGGGGGGTATCCTTGATGGCAATCGTCGCTGCCACCCGGGCTGTGGACAGTACATTGCCCTTTACAACGGTCCCCTCACGGATCGCCCGCAGTGTCTCGTCCCGCAGGTAGATCCTTCCGCTGGCAACTGCCTCGCGCGTGACATCGGCTTTTGAAGTCACGTCCACCATCTGAGCACGGTCATTTTTGATATGCGAGAACTCAGCCATCAGGACCTCCCGTTCCCAAACAGTTCGGCAGGGATCCGGTCGATTAAGTCGGAAGCAAGCATCCCTTGCCCCCGTTCCTTCTCCACGATCATGCCCGCACTGCCGTTCACGTATGCTGCGATGCATGCCGCTTCAAACGCCGGCAGGTGGCAGAGAAGGGCACCGGCGACACCCGCAAGCACATCCCCGGTACCCCCGACGGTCATGGACGGGGAGCCGGTCCGGTTGAACCGGACACGTTCACCATCGGTGATCACGTCAGTCTGCCCCTTGAAGAGCACAGTACCCGGAAGTTTTGCACCTTTTGCTGCATGTGCCCGGGCAACGGGGTCACTGCCAAGCGTGATTCCGGTGATCCTGGCAAACTCGCCGGCGTGGGGAGTGAACATCGTCTCTTCCCGCGCCACGGGCAGCGGGAGCCGCAGTGCGTCGGCATCGAAAACCGCTTTTGTGCAGTGGGGTGCAATGGCACAGACAACCTCGTGGCTGTCTGCGCCAAGACCATTGCCGCAGATGACCACATCTGCTTTTTTTATGAGCCTGATGAGCTGATCAACATGTTCCATCCCAATTTTTCTTCCAGCGATCGGTTCATAGATCAAATCGGGGACCGGTTCAAAGATTGGTGATGCAATCCGCACGATGTCGGCACCAGCCCGAAGTGCTCCAAGACCCGCCAGGTATGGTGCACCCTGGTACGGGCCACCACCGATCACGAGCACCTCTCCCCCCTCTCCTTTATGGGCATCCTTTCTGCGCTTCGGGAGCAGCGTGAGTTCCCCGGGCCCTACATAACATTCAGCCTCAAGGGGAATGCCGATATCGACAACCGTGGACTCCCCGACTTTGGGGCGGTGGAATGCGCAGATCCGGTCAGCCCGCATACCGGGCGTCGGAACGTCCGCAGCGATGACCCGCGCTGGTGAGGTATTGGCAAGTCCAACGCATGCCAGAAGCGGCTCCTGCAGTGGGCCGGAGGCACCGATGCCAAGCAATGCGTCGATGATGATATCCGCGTTTTCGAACAGGTGGCGCAGCTGCACTACATCGTCTCGGCACTTCACCGGATGGAGTTCAACCCGGCAGTGGGTGAGCACTTGGAGCTGATGCTCGCACGAGGGGGTACGGTCAGCACCATCCACATAACAGACATCAGTAGAAACCCTGTTCTGGAGGTGGCGTGCCGCAACCATGCCGTCGCCCCCGTTATTCCCACGCCCGCAGAGGACAAGCACGCGGCCGGGATCCACCTTTGTGACGCAGTCTGCAAGTGATTTTCCAGCGCTCTCCATCAGCTGGAGCTCGGTCACTCCCAGCGCAATCGCGTTCCTGTCCACAACCCGCATCCGGGCAGGTGAGATCTGTCCGCGTTCAATAAACTCTTCGATGCCTTCCCGCCACATAGCCAGTACAATTCATGTGTATGAAGTCCTAAATAATATGCAGGATGGGTTTTTATGATGATGTGAAAGCTGCTGCGGAGACAATCGCAGCGGCAGGGAACATAACCATCATCTCCCACATCGATGCGGACGGCATCGCAAGCGAGGCAATCCTGTCGCAGGCGATCGGCCGTGCAGAAATCCCGCACCGCTCGGTTTTTATCCGCCAGCTCGAACCACTTACGATGCCGCAGGTCCCCTTAGATACTTCATTTAAAATCTTTGCCGACCTTGGCGCCGGACAGCAGAACCTTTTAGAAGAACGCGGTTTTTCACAACACGAGGTGTTGATTGTCGACCATCACGTGAGCCAGCCATGCACCCGCCAGTACCGGCAGGTCAACTGCCTGCCATACGGTCATGGTAAGATGAGCGCTGCCGGCGTTTCGTACCTGATCGCAAAGGCAATGGATACAGCAAATACCGACCTTGCCAAGACCGCGATCATTGGCAACGTGGGGGATATGATGGCACGGGAGACGTGCGGCCTTGTCGGACCCGTGCGTGATATCATTGTTGAGGACGCCGTACTGCACCGGAACGTGGAGGTGCACCGGCGCGACCTCAACTGTTACGGTACCGCGACCCGGCCGCTCTACCTCTCGCTTGCCTACAACGATGACCCGTTCATCAGGGGGATCAGCAACAATCCGGAAGGCGCAAAACAGTTCCTGCGCCGGCACGGGATCCGGCAGCAGACAAAGGACGGGCGCTGGCTGGTCTGGGAGGAGTATCCTCCGGACGACCAGAAAACGATCATTTCAGCGCTCGCGCAACAACTTATCGCCAACGGTGAGCCGGTAGACCGGCTTCTTGCCGAGACCTATTCCTTTCCCGATGAACCCGTCCGCACCCCGCTGCGCAATGCACAGGAATATGCAACCCTGCTCAATGCATGCGGCAGGTGGGCACGCCCCCATGTCGGGAGTGCGATCCTGAAAGGTGACCGGGGCAGCCAGTACCGTGAGGCAGAGCACATGCTCAACAACCACCGTGCTGTTATCCGCGACCTGCTCGGCTATATCCTTGATACAGGAGTGACAGAACTTGAATGGCTCCAGTACATCCACGTAGGCGCAAAATATCCCGACACGATCGTCGGTATAGGTGCGGGCATGGCCCTTTCAAAACTGAACAGTGCAAAGCCAATCCTTGTCATGTGCTCGGTACCCGAAGACCCGAACCTGACCAAGGTCTCGATGCGGACGACAGAGCGTGTCGTTGCACGTGGCATCGACCTCCAGCAGGCGATCAGTGACGCCTCCACGGCGTATGGCGGTGGTGGCGGCGGGCACCGGATCGCGGCGGGGGCGTTTATCCCGAAAATTGCAGAACAGGAGTTTGTCATCCGTGTCAACAGATTACTCGGAGAACAGGCTGGTGCGCCGGGTCCAGACCATCGCTGACTACCAGTTCGGGGGTCTTGCCGGAACGGCTCTCTTCCCTGACGGGTGCGAGTTTATCCTGTCGACAACAGGGCGCATACGCCAGATCATTTTTGAGGGCAAGCGCCTGGCGACGGTGCGTGCACGGGACGGCAGGCTCACGCTTGGCATCGAAGGGGCACGTCGCCTCCATGCAATCCTTCCCGCTCCGGATTACCGTGTCGTCATCAGCGACGATGTGGCGGAGTTTGTGGCGCAGGGGAAGAACACTTTTGCAAAGCACGTGGTATCCGCCGATCCCCGGATCCGTGCCGGCGATGAGGTGCTCGTGGTCACCGCTGACGATCACCTGGTCGCCTGCGGAACGGCGATGCTCTCGGGTGAGGAGATGCTGGCATTTAATTACGGTGGAGCGGTAAAAGTACGGCAGGGGAGTGCATAGCATGTTACCCGGAAACGTCAACCCGCGACAGATGAAAGCGATGATGAAGAAGCTCGGCATGAATGTCGAGCCGATCGAAAATGTGCAGGAGATCGTGATCAAAACTGCACAGGGCAACTACATCTTTGATGCGGCCGAAGTGACTGCCATGACGATGCAGGGGGTCACCACCTACCAGATTGTCGGAACACCTCACTTTGAGGAACCGGCGCCGGAGATCCCCGCAGACGACGTTGCCATGGTCGCAGCTCAGGCGGGAGTTGCCCCGGATGCGGCAAAGGCTGCCCTTGTTGCGACCCGGGGGGATATTGCCGAAGCGATCCTCCGCCTAGCGAACCATGATTGAGCCAGATGACCGCGTCCTTCTCGTGGGTGAAGGGCGGGAGTACTATGTTCGTGCAGGCGGAGGGACGCTCTCCACTGATAAGGGGCAGGTCAATCTTTCCCTTCTTGTGGGGGCATCAGCAGGTGACCCGATAACCAGCCATACCGGTGCACGGTTTATTGTTCGCATCCCCCGCCCAACCGACTTTTTTACGCACGCAAAGCGCTCCGGCGCACCCATGCTCCCCAAGGATATCGGGCTTGTGATCGCATGCACAGGTATGAACAGGAATGATACTGTACTTGATGCGGGAACAGGCAGCGGGATAGCAGCGATCTACTTTGGCGGGATTGCACGGCGGGTCACCAGCTACGAAATCCGGGAGGAATTTGCCGCCCTCGCAAAAAAGAATCTCCTTGATGCACGACTTGCCAATGTTGAGGTGGTCTCTGGTGACGTTCTGTCAGCTGACGGCAGGTATGACATTGTGAACCTCGATATGCAGATCGAACCTGCCCACGTGGAGCATGCGTTTAACCTGCTGAATACAGGGGGATATTTCGCATGTTACACACCATTCCTTGAACAGATGGCAGTGGTTGTGGACTGTGCTCAGCCGCGGTTTTCTGAAGTGCACACCCACGAGCTGATCGAACGCGAAATGACACGTTCCAAAAGAGGGACCCGTCCTTCAACAAGCGTCTGCCACTCCGGCTATGTGACGATTGCAAGAAAATAAAATTCAGATGATCGGGTGGCTGTTTTTGTCCCCCCGCCCTATTCCCTGATAAACAAAACCCTGCCTGATGAACGCATCGGGATCGATCATGTTGCGTCCGTCAACGATGACGGGATGATCTTTTCCCGTCAGCTCCCGGATTTTCACCGGATTGAGAGTCCTGTATACGCGGTGGGCGGTGAAAATGGCAATCGCATCTGCACCGGCAATCACCTCGTCAAGGTTCCGGGAAACGGTCACTTCAGCATCTCCTGTCACATAAGGATCGTGCACCATTACTGACGCTCCTGCCTTAATTAAGAGGTTGCGGTATGGCTCTGAAGGGGTGTTGCGGGTATCACCGGAATTGGCAAGGAACGCCCAGCCAAGGATCGCCACCTTTGCTGCTTTCAGGTTACTGTCCACCCGTTTCAACCCATTCATAGTGAGGTTGAACATGTGGGTCGGCATGAAGTCATTGATCGTCCGTGCAAGTACAAAGAGCGAGTGTTCACCCGTCGGGAAATCGAGTGTACCGTTACTCAGTACCCGTACTCCCCGCTCCAGATGGTAGGTGTCCTTGGTCAGGCAGTGCCCCCCGACACCAGCTCCCGGGTACAGCAGTGCCCGGGTGATGCCTTCCCCTTTGAGGCTGTCGATGCCGGACCTCACATCGTAGACATTGACGCCCATTGCCTCGCAATATAACGCAAGTTCATTGACCGCGGCAATCTGGAGATCACGGAACGTATTCTCTGCCGTCTTTGTCACTTCTGCGGCACGCGCAGTCATCGGTATAATCTTTCCGGTAGTAAGGACAGGCGTATAGAGTTCCACCGCACGCTGCGTACTTGCCTCATCAATCCCGCCAACGATCCTGTCATGTTCGCGGATGTTTCTAATCAGCCTGCCAGCCATCACCCGCTCGGGTGCATGGGCAAGGGCAAAGTCAATACCAGCCGTAAGTCCGGATTCCTGCTCAAGGATTGTACGGGCGAAGCCCTCCGTCGTTCCCGGTGTCACCGTGGACTCCAGAACAATAAGCGTACCAGGTGAGATGTGCCTGCCGACGTGTGAGATTCCCTCTTTGAGTGCGGAAAAATCAGGAAGCAGGTCGTCCTTGTTTAAAAATGGCGTCTGGATCGCAACCGTGACCGCATCGAGATCCACAATCTTTGAGAAGTCTGATGTGCAGGAAAATTTTCCCGCAGAGACGACCTGTTTGAGAAGGCCTGAAAGGCCGGGCTCCTCTCCTTTCATCGGTGACTCGCCACGGTTCAGGGCATCGATCTTGTGTCCGGATGATGGTGATTTGCGCTGGAAACCAAATACAGAATCGAATTTCGGCGATGCAGCAAAGAGGGCAGCGGAGGGGATTCCGACATATCCCATCCCGACGACCCCAATCCGTTTAATCGGGCCCCGTTTACGGAAGAGAGATTCCAGTGTCACATGACGCTCCATTCGTACTAGCCGAATCCGCTGCGGATCGATTCACAGACTTCGAGGTTGCGGATCGCCTGGTCAGGAGTGATAAGGAATGGGCTCCCTGATTTCGCGCATTTAACGAACGTTGCCAGTTCTAGTTTTAAGGGTTCGAGCTTGTTCACCATCACTTTCTCGATGATATTCTCCTGCACGTACCGTTCGGCTTCCAGCCGGTACTGTCCGGGTTTGCGGTAGATAGTCACTTCCTGGGTCATGAAGTCTCCCTCGATAGTGAACTCCTCCTGTTCGATGTAAACGAGCCGGATCTTCTTTGAGGATTTCCTGCTGGCAGAAAGTGAGACGGGGACATGCCCGCACTTCATCATGACGCTGCAGACATCCGCATTTCCAACGGTGTGAATGTCGCAGGGGACGTTTTCAAAAAAGATGTGCAGGAGGATGTCGATATCATGGATCATCAGGTCCTCAACCACCGTGCTCCCCTTCACCCGAGCCGAGGCGGGATTGTGCCGTTTCATCTCAATATAAAAGGGTTCATCGATTATCTTGCGGATTTCCCCGACTATCGGGTTGAACCGCTCAATATGACCGACACCAATGGTGATGCCATCCGGTGCTGCTTTCATCAGGTTTTTTGCTTCAATAGATGTGGAACAGATCGGTTTTTCAATCAGAACCGCGCATTGCGCTGCAAAAACCTCCCTCGCAATCCCGGCATGGAATTGTGTCGGCACGCAGATACTCACCGCATCTGAGTGTTTCAGCAATTCTTCAACGGAACCATAGACCCGGGCATCGTGCCGGGTGCCGATCTCTGCTGCGGCTTTCTCGCTGACATCATAGATACCGACAGTCCCGATATTCTTCAATTCCGAATAAACCCGGACATGGTTTTTCCCCATGGTCCCGACACCGATTACACCGACGTCCATCTACCCCACCCTGTTGATGGCATCACAGATATACGCAAGTTCCTTCCCGTCAAGCATCGGATGCACCGGAAGGGAGAGCACACAGGAACTGAGTTTTGTGGAGACAGGACAAGGATCGGGGTCACTCTGAGGCGCATACATCGGCTGACGGTGGATGGGGAGTGGGTAGTGCACCGCAGTCCCAATGCCTTTTGTCTTGAGGTAGTCGGCAAACTCTGACCGTTTCATAGGGAACTCTTCTGAGAGCCGTACCACATACTGGTGATAGACAGGGTTAACCCCGTTTACCACTGTTGGGGTGATCAACCCCCTGCAGCGGATGTTTGCGGTCAGATATGCGGCATTCTTGCGTCTCCGTGCGTTAAACTTCTCCAGTTTTTTGAGCTGCACGAGCCCGATCGCCGCTGCTATATCGGTCATTCTGTAGTTATAACCGAGCCGGGCATGGAGATACTTTTCTGTCTGCCCATGGTTAATGATCTGCCGGAGCCGTTCTGCCATTGCCTTTTCATTCGTGGTAACCATGCCCCCCTCACCGGTGGTCATGTTCTTGGTTGCATAGAATGAAAAACACCCGAACTGGCCGAATCCCCCGACTCTTTCACCATTGACACTCGCGCCGTGTGCCTGTGCCGCGTCCTCAATAAGGATCAGGTTGTGTTTCTCGCAGACCTGCGAAACTCCCACGACATCGAACGGATGACCGAACAGGTGGACACCGACGACCGCCTTTGTCTTTTGGGTTACCCGCTCTTCAATCTGCGCAGGGTTAATATTGCAGATCTGTTCATCCACATCGCAAAAGACCGGCGTGGCTCCGCACATGGATATACTGCTTGCCGTAGCCACGAATGAGAATGAAGGAACGATCACTTCATCGCCATGCCCAATCCCGGCAGCCAGCAGTGCCGCATGAAGGGCTGTGGTGCCGTTGCTGGTTGCCACCGCATGGGTGGTGCCGCAGAGGTCGGAGAACTTCTGCTCAAACTCGGCCACCCTTTCCCCCTGGGCGATCATACCGGAGGTGAGAACCTCGCTCACTGCTGCAATCTCGTCATGACCGATGACCGGTCGCGCTATGGGAATATGCACGGGTTTCTCCCTCTTTATTAAAGATAGTGTACATAAAAATGTTTACCGATGGGATAATATCATTCCTGTCAGCAGAGATACCGGGAAGGCAGTACCCGAAAGATACGTAATACCTCACGCGCAAATCTATGTACAAAAGAGGGATTCGTGGAGGGGTGGTGACGCGGCACATAATATCGATCGGGGACTTCGACCGCAGGCAGATTGACCGCCTGCTTGACAATGCAAAGCGAATCGATGCCCAGAAATATGATAACAATGCGTTATACAGAAAGATCCTCGCCACGCTCTTCTTTGAGCCCAGCACAAGAACCCGCATGAGCTTTGAGGCCGCGATTGCACGTCTCGGGGGCACATCCATCTCTGTGGACAGCGTGGAGGCATGTTCAATCGCAAAGGGTGAGACGCTTGCAGACACTATCAGGGTGGTGAGCGGGTACGCCGACGCAATCGTGATCAGGCACCCCAAAGAGGGGGCTGCGAGGCTTGCGGCACAGTTCGCGAGCGTTCCGGTAATCAATGCCGGTGACGGAGCGGGGCAGCATCCTTCCCAGACACTGCTTGACCTCTACACTATCCGCCAGTCGATGAAACTCGATGAGATCAATGTTGCACTCATCGGTGACCTCCGGTACGGCAGGACGGCACACTCCCTTGCTTTGGCGCTCTCCCTCTACCATGCACGGCTTCATACCATCTCTCCCAAAGGACTGGAGCTCCCCACGTCCCTGCACACAGACCTTTCCGAAAGGGGAATGGAGATCACGGAACATGACACTATCGGTGACGTGATCAAAGAGGTCGATGTCATCTACGTAACAAGGATCCAGAGGGAGCGGTTCCCCGACTCTGCCTCCTATTTCAACGTTACCTCAAGTTACAGGATTACCCCCGAACTGCTTACAGGGGCAAAAAAGCATGCGATCGTCCTGCACCCGCTGCCTCGGGTCGACGAGATCGACCCGCGTGTGGACCTGCTCCCGCATGCGAAATACTTTGAACAGTCGAGAAATGGTGTCCCGGTCAGGATGGCGATGCTCCTCCAGGTGATCCAATGAAAAAACAGGAGAACCCTGAAAATGAGGGGTTGCTGGTCCGTCGCATCCAAAACGGTACTGTAATCGATCATATTGCTGCCGGTGAAGCTCTTAACGTGGTAAAAATCCTCGGTATCACCGGTACGACCACAGAATCGCTCTCCATTGCAACCAATGTCCTCAGCGGGCAGATGGGAAAAAAGGATATCGTCAAGCTCAGCAACCGCGAACTCTCAAAAGAGGAGGTGGACCGGATCGCGCTCATCTCGCCGCGGGCAACGATCAACATCATCCGTGACTACAAGGTCTGCGAAAAGAAAGGCGTTGAAATCCCCGACATGATCGAGGGGCTTGTCCGCTGCCCCAATCCGGGATGTATCTCCAACACCAACGAACCGATCAGGAGCCGGTTTATCGTGACCCCCAAAGGGCTTCACTGTACATACTGCGAATGGGTTATCGCACGGGATATCACGAGCAACATAATTTAGGGGCGCATTCGTCAAAACACTTCACCTTATTTCATCCTCTGACGGGATTTGAGCCCCTATTAAATATTTATTAACATTTATATAATTGCTTTAGTTTGGTTTAAATACGTAAATAGCCCAGTACTAGCCTTGGTGAATTCATGATGAGATTCCGTCTGAAACTCTTAGGAGCAATATTGATCGTGCTTCTGGCGGCCACACTGATACCGCAAGCGATGGCATCGACAACCGATTCAAAAGCCGGCTACATCGTTGTCGGTTTAGCACCGGTTGCGGATTTTGACGCCGTATATGCATACAACCTCGTTCCGACAACGGTGAGGTTCTTGGATCACTCGACCGGGAGTACCCCGCTTACCTATCTGTGGGATTTTGGAGATGGTACAATCTCAACAGACACTGCACCGTCCCACGTCTATACGAAACGGGGAACCTACACGATAAAGCTTACGGTAAAAAACAAGTACGGATCAAGCACAGAGATCAAGCAAAATTACGTTTCAATCGGGCTTGCCCCGGTTGCTGATTTCTCGTCCGATGCAACAAGCGGAAATGTCCCGTTTGCGGTGAAATTTACCGACCGATCCATTGGCCAACCGACATCATGGACATGGAACTTTGGCGACGGCCAGGGATCAGCGGAACAGAACCCCCTCCACACGTACTGGGTTGGCGGGGAATACACCGTAATATTGACAGCTTCCAACGAATTTGGATCCTCAGACAGATCCAAGTCACAATATATTATTGCAATTCCTGCACTCAAATCAAAATTCTCCGCAGATCCCAGCACGGGGCAGGCACCGCTGACGGTAAAATTCACTGACCGTTCATATGGTAATCCCACGTCATGGAAATGGGACTTTGGTGATGGAAAAACATCACCTGACCAAAATCCCGTCCACACGTTTACTTCCCGTGGCGCATTTGATGTTGTCCTCGATATTTACCGGGAAGGAATCGGATCTTCGTCCAAACAGGTCATTGATGTAGGTGGCGTGCCTGTCGCGGACTTTATAGCCGACAAGACAGTTGCCAATACCAATGAGAAAATCCAGTTCACTGACATGACATCAAATTCCCCGACGTCCTGGAAATGGGATTTTGGTGACGGCAGTGAATCGACTGTACAGAATCCGCTGAAAGCCTATTCTGCCAAAGGCATCTACACGGTCTCGTTATCCTCGAGAAACGCTGACGGACAAGATTCCGAGATAAAAACAAAATATATCAATGTCGGGGTCGGACCAAAGGCCGACTTTATCGCTGAAGTGCCGGAATACCAGAAGATGAGTTCACGCCAGGTAGTCAGGTTTATCGATAAATCGGTTGGATACCCGACAGCATGGATCTGGGATTTCGGCGACGGCCAGACCACCATGGAACAGAACCCGACACATGTCTATGCAAAGGACGGCCTGTATACTGTATCACTGACGGTAAAAAACAGTTACGGGGAGGACACCAAGGTGTCCGTTAACCTGATCGCCGTTGGCTTTGGCCCAAAGGTGGATTTCAAGGCGGATAAAACCGTAGTCGGCGTCATGAGAGACATACGGTTCAGTGACCTCTCCACCAATTCTCCCACCACATGGGTATGGGACTTTGGCGACGGCACAACAGGTACCGGCCGGAACCCGGACCATTCCTATCGCGCAGTTGGTGTATATGACGTTACCCTGACCGCATCCAACCAGTATACATCCACCAGCCAGACTAAGAAGGAGTATATCACTGTCATCGATCTCCCAGGTGCCGACTTTGTTGCTGACAGGACAAAAGGACCGGCACCCTTTGAAGTCCGCTTTACTGACCTCTCCAAAGGAAATCCAACGTCATGGAAATGGGACTTTGATGACGGTTGGATCTCTTCAGACAGGAACCCGGTTCATAAATATGTCACGAACGGGATTTATACCGTGAGTCTGACTGCAGCAAACGCCAATGGGCAGGACACTGCAACCATAACGAACTATATTGTCGTGACCCAGGGGCCCATCGCCGACTTTAAGGTAGACCAGCGCATAGGGAAAGCCCCGTTCGTCGTTAAATTCCGAGATCTTTCCACTGGTGATCCTACAAAATGGTTCTGGGAATTTGGTGACGGTACGACCTCCACCGAACAGAATCCGCAACATGTTTATCAGTACGAGGGTGCCTACGATGTTCGTCTCACCGTATCCAACCAATATGGATCCGACACGAATTTCAAGAGCGGAACAACTGACGAAGTAACCGTCTCTGTGACCATCTCACCGACTCCTGCACCTGGGGCAACGACAGAGATCAAACCTACCGCGACAGCGGCCAAACCTGTGACGACTCAGGCACCCGTCTCAATATCTCTCGTAATGGGCGCTTTGGCGATCTGCGTTCTTACGATTGCTGGATCAAAAAAGAGGTAACCTGCATATAGTTCCCTTTTTTTGGATGGTTTCCTGCCTGTGCGTATTATAAACACTATTTATGAGCATGAAGTACTTCAGTAAATGACAGAGAACCAAAAGAGAACTAATGCTATTTTTTTCCTATAAGCCGGCCATGTTCATCGATCTCCCCCCGCCAGATGCGGGTGGATGAGATCCAGCGCCCGTCTTCGGCAAGCACACAGGTAATCTGGTGGATATCCACCTTTTTTTTCCCCCGCTCACGCCTCAGTTTGTTGATCTCTACGCCAACCGGAAGAGTCTCTTCGGATACCACGATCGCATCAAAATCCGCTTCCAGCGCCGAACCGTACCGGTCATTGAGCGGTTCAACGATCCAGTGAGCGGGGAAGTGCTGGTCTGATATAAATTCAATGAGCCCTTTTTTGCGAGTATCAAAAGGGCGGGTCGCGTGAACTTTGCGACTGGCAAAGGAATCCGTTGTGAGCCCGATGACGACCTGCCCGTCCTTCCCGGCAAGCTCGAACGATCGCCGCATCAGACTCCTGTGACCGTCGTGGAGGGGGTCGAACGTGCCCCCTACCATAACCTTCATGCTGTCTGTACGTTAATTTCCTATGGTATTATGGGTATGGATGCAAAGGTCGTCGGCAACCCGCTTTTTGTCGCCCCCAACGCAACGGTCATCGGGGATGTCACGCTCACGGCAAACGTGAGCATCTGGTTTTCAGCGGTCGTACGGGCCGACAAGGACCGGATCGTTATCGGAGAGGGATCAAACATCCAGGACAACTGCGTTGTGCACACGAGCAGAGGGCACCCGGTGATCATCGGCAGCAATGTGTCCGTCGGTCACGGGGCGATCCTGCACGGGTGCACACTTGGCGATGTGGTGCTGGTTGGCATGGGAGCGATTGTTCTCAATGGTGCAAAGGTCGGTGCCGGTTCGCTCATCGGTGCCGGCGCCATCGTCACCGAAGGCATGGAGGTCCCGCCGGGTTCTGTTGTCGTGGGTGTTCCCGGAAAAGTAATCAAACAGGCGACCGATGCCCAGAGAGAGTACATCATTTCCAATGCGCGGTCGTATGTGCAGCTGGCAATGGAGTATGCCCATGGGTGACGTGGTCGTCATCGGTGCAGGCATTGCCGGTATTCAGGCGGCGCTCGATCTTGCCAACCACGGGATTTTTGTCCACTTAATAGAGCGTGAACCGTCTATCGGTGGTCATATGGCCCAGCTGGACAAGACATTTCCCACCAATGACTGCTCCATGTGCATCCTGTCACCCAAGATGGCGGAGGTTGCCCATCACAAAAATATCAGGATTTATACATGCGCTCAAGTGGAGGCAATTGAGGGGACAGTGGGCAACTTCACGGTAATGGTTAAAAAACACCCGCGGTACATTGATGAATCGCTCTGCAACGGGTGCGGGGACTGCATACAGGTCTGTCCCGTGGAGGTATATAACCGGTTCGATGCTGGTATCGGGGTACGCAGGGCGATCTATAAACCGCAGCCGCAGTCCGTGCCGGATATTGTCATCAAGGATGCCGATCACTGTATCGAGTGCGGGCTTTGTTATGACATCTGCGGACTTGATGCCATCAAAGAAAAGGAGGAGGACACAACAATCAGAATTCCGGCAGCAAGCATTGTTGTCACAACAGGGTATACCGTTTTTGACACCTGCAAAAAAGCCCAGTTCGGCCACCTCGCACTCCCCGATGTGATCACGAGCATCGAGCTCGAGCGGATGATCAATGCCAGCGGACCGACCGGAGGAAGGGTCATGCAACTGAGCAACGGTGCGACCCCCGGAAGTGTTCTCTTTATCCAGTGCGTCGGCTCCCGGGATATGAGCATTGACCGCCCGTACTGCTCCTGTGTCTGCTGCATGCAGGCAATAAAGAACGCGATGCTGATCAAGGAAAAATACCCGGAAACCGAGGTCTCGATCTGCTATATTGACATCCGTGCCTACGGCAAGGGATACGAGGAGTATTTCGAGCGGGCGAAATCGATGGGGATCAGGTTCCTGCACGGGATGCCGTCAGATGTGCTCACCGACAGGGAGGGGATGATCGTGCAGGTGGAGGATACAGAGAACGGCGAGGTCCTCGTGCTGCACCCCGACCTTGTCGTACTCTCGGTGGGTATAGGCCCTGCAGACGGTACGATAAAAATCGCAGAACGGCTTGGGATTCCGGTCGAGAAAACAGGCTTTATCAAGCCGGTGCACGATGCTGTGAAGACCGTCGCAACGATCAGACCGGGTATCTATGTTGCCGGCACGACCACAGCTCCCAAAGATATCCCGGATACGGTAGCGCAGGCAGGTTCTGCAGCGATGCTGGCGTTCATCGATGCGATCAGGACGTGATCTGCGTGAGTATACCGGACACTATTGCATGGGACCCGGAAAAAGAGTGCATCCGCTATATCGACCAGACCCGACTTCCCGGGCACCCGATAATCGTGGAGTGCAGGACCGTGCAACGGCTTGCTATCGCAATCCGTCGTCTCCAGGTCCGCGGTGCCCCCGCGCTGGGTGTTGCCGGGGCATTCGGCGTAGCACTTGCTGCAGTGACCTGTAAAAAGAAAGGTCTTGCAGCATTTCTTGCCGATGTGCGCCGGCATGGTACCCTCCTTGCCGCGATCCGCCCGACTGCAATCAACCTTTCGTGGGGAGTGAACCGGGTGCTCACTGCAATGGAACGGGCGGAGTCAGTCCGTGATGCAAAGCAGTTTGCACTTGTCGAAGCGCAGGCGGTCGCACGCGAGGACGAGGTGTGCTGCCGTGCGATCGGTGGTTATGGGGCAGCACTGCTGCCCGGCACCTGTACCGTGCTCACCCATTGCAATGCCGGCGCGCTCGCCTGCAAGGCATGGGGCACTGCACTCGGCGTCATCCGCTCTGCAGTCCGGCAGGGGAAGGACGTGAGGGTTATTGCCTGCGAGACCCGCCCGCTCCTGCAGGGCGCCCGTCTGACCGCGTGGGAACTTGAAGAGGAGGGGATTGACGTGACGGTGATCACCGATTCAATGGGGGCGCACCTGATGAGAGGTGGGACAATCGACATGGTCATCGTTGGCGCGGACCGGATCACCCATGACGCGGTCTTTAACAAGATCGGTACATACATGCTCGCAGTCTGCGCCCGCCATCACGGGATCCCGTTCTATGTTGCCGCCCCGCTCTCCACGTTTGACCCCGATCATTCGGAAACGGACGTGGTGATTGAGGAACGCGACCGGAACGAGGTCGCCACCTGCGGGAAACGCACCACGGTTCCTAAGGGAGTGAAGGTTTGCAACCCGGCATTTGATGCGACCCCGATGAACCTCGTCACGGCCATCATCACAGATCAGGGCGTGCTGCGCCCTCCAATCGATATGAAAGGTTTACGATTGAACCACCCGCCCGGGTAATATTCCGGCAGGAGGTGTTTCCGGTATGGATTTTTCCCTTGGACCCTATCAGGGGCTGATGGCAATCATCGGCACGATCACCGTCATTGTCATACTGGGGATGCTGCTGTTCGCGTTTGTCCTCGTCGCCATATCCCTGTACTCCATCAAAAAAGGGCGGCTTTATTTCCCCGCATTCCTCCGTGCTGGTCTTGTTTTTGTCGAAGGGCTTGCAAAAGCGATATTCCGTCTTCTCGGTCTTGAAGATCGCGAGATGCTCGCGTTCTTCATCAAGCTTCACAACACGATGAGCACGAAGGCATTCGAACGGGTGCCGATCACCGAGCGGGCGATCTTTCTGCCCCAGTGCCTGCGTTCCGCACGGTGCCCTGCTCATCTCACCCCAGAAGGGCTCAAGTGCCGGGGTTGCGGGCAGTGCAGTATCGGGCAGACACACCTGCTGTTTGAACAGATGGGCTACCGCATCTTTGTTGTCCCGGGTTCGTCATTTATCAAGCGGATGGTGAAAAAATACCGCCCGAAGGCAATCATCGGCGTCGGTTGCCTCGCCGAGGTGAAAGAGGGCATCGATATGGCGGACAAGATCGGCATTGTATCGATGGGGGTTGTCACTGCAAAAGAGGGCTGTGTCGAAACGCTGGTCAACTGGGCAGACGTATACGAGATAGCCACGCTCGGTGTTGACCCGTCGCTAATCCCCGAGGACCTTCACGCTCTTGCCAATTAATTTGCCGCTCTTGATCCTGCCGCGGATAATCAGGGCGTCTTGTGCGGTCACATCACCCACGCGGACCCCCTGACGCAGTATCACCTTTCCTTCCGCAAGGACAGAGTGGACAATTGCATTATCGAGGAGGGTGACGTCGCCGGTTGCGACGATCGGTCCCTTGATCCTTGCACTGCTCCCGATGATGGCGCTCCCGCAATTAATGCCGAGTGCGACGCTCGATCGCGGACCCAGCTCGAGCCTGCCGCTGACGTTGAGCCTTCCCCAGAAATGCGTATGTGCCGGCACGATGAAATTCCCGTCAATCTTCACATTGCCGTCAAAATACGCCCCTTTTTCTGCAAAGAACGTATCGCCCTTCCGGATTACCTTTGCCATTTCCCCTCAGGGTAGTTGAGGCACGGGAGCGGGATAAATCTGTTGCTCGGTGATGTGTGTCGGTTCACCGGACTACAAAAGCAACGCAGCGAGAGCGAAGACCACAAGTGATGCAAACATGCCGGCTTTCAGGAACATGGTCGCCTGTGACACCTTGACGCAGCCGGGTGTCGTGCACGGGAAGGCACGGGAGACTGCCACGAGAATGACAAGGTCAACAATCCCGATGCCCAGAAGGTACCAGCTTCCCCACCAGAGGCCAGGGATCAGGCTTGCGCAGACCGCCAGCAACGCAAAGGTGAATGCAAGCCGGCTGGTGTTCCTGATGCCGATATGCAGGGGAAGCGTGCTGGCGCCACCCGCAGAATCACCTTCCACGTCCTCGGCGTCCTTGAGCAGTTCACGGGTTACCATCGCAAGGAACGTGATGAGGGCAAGCGGCAGGTTCCAAAAAAGGCCTCCTCCTCCGCTGAACGCTCCGCCAAAAAGAAAGATGCTCGCTGAAAGGTAGGAGACCGTAATATTGCCGATAAAAGGGATTCTTTTGAGCTTTGCTGCGTACCCAACGAGGAGGAGCGAGTTGAAAGCTGCGATGAGAATGCAGATTCCATTATTGGTGAACAGAGAGAGGATGATACCGGCGAGAAAGAGGGTGGTGGCATACGAGCGGGCGGAGCCCGGACTTACAGTACCGGAGGGGATCGGGCGTGAAGGCCGGTTGATCGCGTCGATCCCTGCATCGAAATAATCATTGATGACATTGCCGGCAGCGGTAATCAGGGCAACGATGATAATGAGAAGAAGAACCCCGGGAACAAGGGTTCCCGTTGCGATGAGGTAGCCAAGGGCGGCTGCAAGACCGGAGACAATCGAGTTTACCGGACGGGTGATCAAATAAAAACCGCGAATATTCATGGGGCAATCTCCTATCTGATCGCTCACCTATTAAAATAAATCAGGGATGGACGGCAATTGACGGGCGAGGGGGGATTTGAACCCCCGGCATTCAGCTTAGGAGGCTGACGCTATGTCCGGGCTAAGCCACTCGCCCTCCTCATACCAATTGAAGAGGCATATGTATAAGGGTTGCGAGCCAAACCAATCCTGCTGAAATGGAGCTTGTTAAGGTAAAGGAAGGCAGCACGGCGTTTTTTGTTCCGGTGCAGGATGCTGATACCGGCTTCCCGCCCGGCACTGCTGCGGTCTTTTTCAACCGCCGGATGGAACTGAACCGCGACGCAACAGTGCTCTTCTGCTCCTGTGTCGTACCACGCCCCAGGGATTACCTCGATGCAATGGGAGCGAGTGGGGCAAGGGGACTCCGGATCGCACACGAATGCGGGATCCCTGCCACCATCAATGACCGTGATCCTGAAGCAACAGCTGTGATCGAAAAAAATGTCATGTATACGGGATGTTCAATCGAACTACTGCGGCGGGATGCACGAGCCCTCCTGTCTGAACGCCGTTTCGATGCCGTCGACCTCGACCCGTTCGGCACTCCCGCTCCATTCGTGGACGCCGGGGCACGGGGTGCGGGACGCTACCTCTTTGTCACTGCCACCGATACGGCACCCCTTTGCGGGGCACACCTGAGAGCCGGGATGCGCCGGTACTTTGCCCGCCCGATGAACACCGAATACCATGCCGAGGTAGGGTTGCGTACGTTACTTGCCTTTGTCGCCCGCGAGGTCATCAAATACGACCGGGGTGTCGAACCGCTTTTGTGCTTTTCCCGCGAGCACTTCTTCCGGCTCCACCTGCGGCTTTCTGATGGGGCACGGGCGGCGGACCGGACGCTTGTGCGGATCGGGTTTGTACTGCAATGCCCAAAATGCCCATTCAGGGAAGAATTCACGGGAATGATTCCTGAAAAAACCTGCTGCCCGCATTGTGGCGAACTAGTTGAAGCGATTGGTCCACTCTGGCTGGGCAGCATCAACGATCGTACCCTCCTGACCCGGATGCGGGAGCATCTCGATGGCATGGAGCTTGGGACGAAAAAGGATCTGGCAAAACTCATGGAAACCTGTACTGAGGAACTGGATACCAGCAGTCATTACGACTACCATGCAGTATCAAAACGGCTGAAGGTCTCACCACCGGAGATCGGAACCGTACTTGAACGATTGCGTGGGGCGGGATATGCTGCAACACGGACGCATTATTCCGGCTACGGAATTAAGACAGATGCACCGGTTGATGTGATCTCAAAAGCGATCTCTGGCGATAGGTAGGGAGGACTTGGTGAAGTTAATGTTCGATGATTATTGTCAGCAGATCGCCATCCCTGAGCTTGTGCGGGAGCCCTACACGCTGTCCGGGGTGCTTCACTGATCTCCCCCAGATGCGGGCGTAGCGGAACCGATGGACAAAATCCCGGTGAAGCTTGGTGCAGACGTCCTGCACATTGCTCCCCTTGCGGACAATAAGGGGTTCCTCCAGATCCGCCTCATCACCATGGGGTTTTAAAAAGACACGGATGAACCCGAGTGAATCATAGACTGCATCCTTGAGTTCATCCATATGATAACCCGCTTGGGCAGAGATCATGAGCGGTGGGGCGTTAAACCGCTTCGTGAGATCGCGCTCGATCATGTCCGAGGTTTCCTGTTCGACAAGGTCGACCTTGTTTACGGCGATAAACGCCGGCACATAGATCCGGTTGCCCTGTACTGCGTCGATAAAATCCTCCTGCGTCGCATTGCCGCGGATCAGGACATCGGCATTCATCATCTTGCTCTCGGCAAGGATCGACCGGACCTCGCCGATCTCCAGGTCAAGCGTGCCGACAGCGGAGAGCCGGACTCCGCCGTATGCGGTCTTTTTGATCGTAATATCGGGTTTCCGGCAGTTGATCCGGATACCGGCGTCATACAGCTCCTTGAACAGCACGTCCACGTGCTGCTGGTTGAAGACATCAACGAGGATAATGATGATATCGGCACTGCGCACGACACCGATCACCTCCTTGCCCCTGCCCTTGCCCATCGCGGCGCCGGCGATCATTCCGGGAATATCGAGGATCTGGATCTTCGCACCCTTGTACTCAAGGGCTCCGGGGACAACGGTGAGCGTGGTGAACGAGTACGCTGCAACGGCACTCTGCGTCCCGGTCAGCTGGTTGAGGAGTGTACTCTTACCGGTCGATGGAAAACCGACAAGCACGGCGGTTGCATCCCCGGACTTCTTGACCGAGTAGCCTTCACCACCCCCACCGGCTCTCATTGCACGGGTGACCGCCTCATCCCGGAGTCGTGCGATCTTTGCTTTTATCCTGCCGATGTGTTTTGAGGTGGCCTTGTTGTAGGGCGTCCGCTGGAGCTCATCCTCCAGCTCGTGAATCTGATCTTCAAGGCCAATCATCGGGACACCCGGAAAACGACCCCATCAGTTCAGTAAGGGTTCTGTTCCAACTCGTCTCCAGTTATTGTCGTCCGGAATATTAAAGGGGTTGGAGGACACGGGATCCGAAGGTTTCATCCGTATAATCGGGCTGCCGGGAAAAAGGCAGGGGTTGCCGCCCAATTTCTCCCGTAAAACAACCTTTAAGTGCACGAACCACCCACCTAGATGAGCAAGATTGCTGCTATAGTGTAGACCGGCCAATCATGCGAGCCTCTCACGTTCGCGACTGGGGTTCAAATCCCCATAGCAGCATCCTTTTTTTTGTCATTTTCTCATTATCGTTCATTTGCTAACAACCAAAAAACCGGTGAATGCTGCGACATTTCTTCCCGCCAAAATAAATATCCCGCTCTCCCATTGTCAAGACGTCTTCGAAGGCGAAGAGCATTACTGCCCCTCTCCCGGATGCTGCGAGAGATCGGAATGAAGCGGCATGATCCGGGAGGGGCCGGGCCCCATACCGCCTATGGCAGCATTCTCCAACTAGGCCGGCAGATCAAGTTTCCTTATGCCCGCTGACCTTCACAGCGGTGACCGCCAGCTACCCTGCGAACCCATCCTTGCTGGCGGTCCTGTCAACGATTCGTCATTTTTTTGATATCGACGAGAACCAGGCACGGGATCCTTCGGCCCGAAAGCGGCTCTCGAAGATCGCCGGCCTGATGTAATTGATGGACCACCGATCCCGGAAGCTATCCTGTATCTCTCTTGCTGTTATCCTCCTCGGACCGTATCCACCGGGCTCCAGTTCGCTGAAGCAGAGCATGAAGTATTTCCCGGCTGGAGACAGGATGGCTGCAAGGTTATCCAAAAAGACCGGGCGGTCTTCGTCGGACAGGGTATGGAAGAGCCCTGAATCGGTGGCGGTATCGAACTTCCTGTTGAGCCTGGAGAGGTCCAGTGCGTTCAGGACAAGAAAATGCACCTGGAGTCC
>CAIULN010000086.1 GCA_903900025.1 uncultured Methanomicrobiales archaeon
AATAGACCGTGTTTTTGGGGCAACTGGGCGAAATCAGGCGGAATAACGATACGTTTAATACCCGATCATCCCTATAGTATGAGCGCAGTGCCCCGCCTTAACTCAGCTCGGTAGAGTGCGCGGCTGTAGTATGGTTTACCGGTTATCGGTAACTGCGCGGCTACCGCGATGTCCCCGGTTCGAATCCGGGAGGCGGGATATCTGTTCCAATCGGGCCCAGGTAGTGTAGTGGCCTATCATGATTGCCTGTCACGCAATCGACTCGGATTCGAATTCCGACCTGGGCGTGAATTTTTTCCAGAATAAAAAATACTACCTGATCTTCTGCGCTGCTGTTGCAGCAATATTTTTCAATACTTCGTAATCTGTTGTCGTACCCTTCATCACGATCTGCTCAAGGACATCTTTTTTGGTAAAAACAACGGTATAGGTCATGATCCCGTAGGGATTATTTACATCAACCGTCCTTATTGCAGCGGTATACTCCCCGGTTTTCGGGAACGGAAGTTCCGTCAGTGTTATAGTGGCGTTTGCTGTTGAGAGAAGGTCGGCTTTTACATCGTCAAAAATAATCCGGATCCGGTCGAGCGGGTAAATACTGATCTGCTGAGTGATTCCCGTGATATCGTAGGTTTTTATATCGATCCGGTAGAACGCAACATAATACCCTTTTTTCCACCCTGCGTCACGTGCCAACGGATTGAGGTCTGCATATGACATATCCGACCGCTCTTTGATGATGTAGCCATCCGGCAGGTCAGAGAGCTGGAGCGCCATGGCAGAGGGTTCGGCAGTCGCAACCTCGCTTTCGGGAGTAGGTTGCAGGGTTGGCAGCTTTGTCGGATGCAAGGCGGGTGATCCCTCATCAAAGTAGGAACATCCTGCAGTGATACACACACACAGGAGCATCACAAGAATGGCGGCATATTTCATAATCCTTGACTACTGTGGGATATTCAAGATAAAATTGTTTTATGTTGAAGCATGGTTCACCTTCCGAGTCTGTGATCGATCCCCCCACAAATACTTTTTTGCCCACATAGATACCTGAGTAAAGGAAGAGTGTTGTAGTATGGGCGATCCCGATATGCACAGTGACGAGTCCATTATTTTAAAAACGCCGAATGTTTTTGTCAAATCCATCCCGTTTGAGGCAATCCTCACGAACAAACGTGTCATTCTCATCGACAGGAAGAAAGACCTTATCCCACCCAAAGATATCCTACTCGCGACCCTCCGGGACATCGAGTCAGGTGAGAATGCGATCCGTGACCAGATCATTAACCTATCGATCATCACCAATACCGGCGAGACCCGCCAGGTGGTTCTCACCTTCTCCCGTGAGGCAGGGGGAAACAGGAAGCGGGAGCGTGACGAGTGGGTAAAAGCGCTGAAGCAGCTCACCTCTTCCTCGTTCCAGCAGGCAGTCCGCAAGGTCATCCCCGTATTCGATCAGGAGCCCAGACCAAAATCGCAGGAAACCCCGGTTCCCAAAATCGAGATTACAAGCAGACCCTCGGCAAAAAAGGAGATCGAGTCAGTCCAGCCGATCAAAAAGATTGTGGAGATGAGCAATGCCCCGCCAAAACCGATCGAAACGACCTCCTTGCCTCAGGGTATGTTCTGCTCCAAGTGCGGTAACCGGGTCCCTGCAGATTCTGTATTCTGCAACCGGTGCGGAGCGAAGATAAGCCTTCCTGGCCAAGAAACGACTGCAGAACCTGCAGCCCAGAAAGTTCCAAAACCTTCAATCACCATACCTGCGCAACCTGAAGTCCTTCCCGCAGATCGAAAGTCCCCACCGCATCTGCCGACCGTAACGACATCACAACTCGAACAAAAAGATCGTCCGATTGAAGAGGTTATACGGTCAATCGAACCTCTCATTGAAGGATCGGTGCCGAGGAGCGAACCCGCACTGCTTCTGCAACCAACAGGAACAGCTCAGAGTGTCACACCGGGCAAACCTGCCATTGAGCAGATCACGGTCCCGCAAATTTCCACGCCTTCTGAAATATCCCCTCACAAAACCACTCCGTTACCACAGCCACAGAAGCGGTCGATCCTTCCGCAGCTGTTCCTGCGAAAAGACCTTCCGAAACAGCCTGCTCCGGCAGGAGTGCCACCGGCCTCCCCCCTCCCCCCGGGTGGCTCTGCGCCGGGCTCACGCAGCAAAATATTCATCCCAATCGCAGTCTTTGTCATTATCATCATCGCGATTGCTGGAGGAGTGTTTGTGTATATGACCTATCTGAGCGGGACTCCATCTCATCCGGCGACTCCTGTCACCGTTACGCCTACAGTAATTCTTCGGGCAACATCAGTTCCGACACCCCGTCCCACAACCAAACCTGTCATAACCACCACAATTCCAACCACACCGCCACCACCCCTTGTCCCTCCCACCGGTGTTTGGGTGAAGGTGAATTATATCGGTGGATGGAGAGGATCTTTCGGAGTGTCAGGCAGCCTGGAAGAAGTGACCAGTAGTGGTGATCAATTCTATCAGATCCCGGCCGGAGATGGAACCGTGCAGGTATCGATTCAGAAGCTCGATGGTTCGGGCAACGCGCTTGAAGTTGTGGTCTACAAGAATGGAGCCCTGATCAAGAGCGACAAAACAACCAAACCACGGGGTACTGTTGAGTTTTTGGTCGATTTGAAGTCACCAACACCCACGGCGACCCCAACAGCGAAACAGCCTGTGGTCAATGCAACTGCCACCCAGACCCAGAAAACCATGCCCCCATAAATGTGACAACAGTATCGATTTCGGCGCCGTTGACGATGACAGGTGCCCCTGTCTGGATTCCTTTTTTAATGCAAAGGGGGGGAGAGAGTTATATTTTTAAAAAAAAACGTCCTCCAGCGACAGTATTGTGCCCCTGTCTTTTGCCATGAATACAACACCGGCACGGTTCAGATCCGGTATTTTCTGATCTCCTTTGTCTCATCGTACAACACCTCACTATGGGAATGGGCAGGAGTTGTGCTGCTGATATGTAAAAAAAATATAATCAGGATTTCTTCTCCTCTTGCTGGGGTGCCGTTGCCGGTTTTCCTGCTTTTTGACCTTTTCTCCAGCGGTATATCCCATAGACGGCCCCGCCAATGATGACAAGCGGGAGGAAGGTGAAGATCAGGATAATAATCACATCGATCATGCCAAAGAAACCATTGATGCCTTCATTGATGGCCGATATGAAACTGTGCCCTGTCTCACCGCCGACCGGTTCGGGTTCCTGCAGGTTTACGGTGATAGTGGACAGGTCAATCCTGTTGTTGAGGTAGCGCATCCTGCCCTCGATCCGGTCGAGTTCTACCTGCACCCGCTCGATCTGCTGCTGTACCTGGAGGATGTCCTCCACCTTGTCGCCTTTTGCCATGATCCGGTTGTACGCATCGAGCTGGTTCTTGTATGCAACTTTCTGGGCAGTGAGGTCAACATACTCCTCGGTCACGTCCTGCCCCTGTGTTGAGACAGACTTCACGGAACCAATTGCTTTGACCCCTTCCATAACAGAGTCAAATTGCGATTGCGGAATGCGAAGTACAACCGTTGCAGAGAGCTGGTTGTTGTAGTTCTTCTGGAGGTTTGATGAAGACAGGTAGCCCCCTTTCTGTACCGCAAGCGCCTTCAGTGCATCGACCGATGTAACAACATCTCTTACCTCAATAGTTGCCTGCCCGGTTTTGATGATCTTGGTCTCGATACCGGCACCCGGCAGGTTTGCCGTGCTGCCTGATTGTTGAGGTGCAGTCGTCGGGACTGCCGTCGCGTATATGTTCGATGTCTTTTGTTCAGAAAGTCCATTCAAGATCCGGTCCGTCGTGCCCGGAGACGGATACGTGTTCCCTCCCGGGACCACATTCTCCCCAATCCCCATGCAGCCGGTCGCGGCGACTGCACAGCAAAGAAGGATGATCAGTGCGATGAGTTTGCAGTTCATACCAAACCATCAGCCGCAGGGATATATATTTTCATGGTAAACTGCGAAGGGATTTGCAGTTATAGGGAAACTTCTTCTCGGTCTTGTTCCCTTGCCAAAGATTTTCCACGGCACACACCGGTCCGCATTCACGTGATCGGGCTTAATAACCCTGCAGGTGATACTTCATGGAGAAACCATGGCAGACGCAAATGTGCCAGAAAAACCCGAAGGGGTGGAGGAGTTTGAGAAACAGGGACTGGAGGGAATTGTCCGTGCCCTGCGGAACAGTACCGACCCCAAGGTCCGGCAGTATGCCGCGTACCTTCTCGGCAAGGCAAAGAACCCGCGTGCCATCCAGCCGCTCATTGAAGGGCTGGGCGATTTTGATAAGGCTGTTCGTGAGCAGGCAACGCTCGCCCTATCCTCGATCGGTAAAGCGGCAATTGAACCGCTTGCTGCCGCAATGAAAGAGAAGAAATGGGAGACCCGATACCGCGCAGTAGAAGCACTTGGCAGGATCGCTGATGAAAAAGCGGTACAACCCCTCATACAGGCACTGAAAGACAACCGCGATCATGTGCGGTACATGGCGGCAAAGGGCCTGCGCGAGCTCGGGGACTCCGATGCAATCGAACCCATGGTCATCCTTCTTACCGATGAGAACAGGTATGTCCGGATGATGGCGGCGCGGGCACTCGGCGCGATTGGCGGGAAAAAGGTGAACACAGCCTTGGGCAGGGCGCTTGAGTCCGAGGAAGATGAGAAGGTAAAGGAAGCGATCACCGAGGCGATGAAGTGACATTTTTTCACGTCATTAATGGCTCAACGCAACGACAAGGAATCATTTTATAATTTTTTTTGGTCTGAAGTTCGTGGAAATTTCCTATGATCATGACGATACCGATTACTATCATTGTATCTCTATCAACCATACCAGAAAATTTCCACTAATTCCCACTACATAGGAATACAAGACCAGACACGAAACAAATGACGGGTAGTGCGATCGTATTGATGGGATTCATTAAATCCGGTCACTTTTCATATCTTTAACTTATTAGGAACGTTCTTTGAGAGCAAGAGAAAAAAATTTGAAATTACTTGATCTTCGTTCCCGGTTCTACCGGCTTGAAAGGTACCAATAACGATGCCGCATCCCCTGCCGCGAGGATCATGCCGTTGCTTTCCACACCAAAGATTTTTACCGGTGCAAGATTGGTGACGACAACTACATCCCTGCCCACCAGTTCTTCCGGTTTGTAGAACTGCTGCATGCCGGCGACGATCTGGCGCTGTTCGCTGCCGATATCGACCTGCAGCCTGAGCAGTTTGTTCGATTTGGGAACCGGTTCCGCGGCGAGCACTCTGCCGGTTTTGATCTCCAGTTTCTGGAATTCCTCAATAGAAACAATCGGTGTTTTTTCCATTCTTTTATTCGCCTCGCTTACACGTTTCTGGAGCAGGGCATCGAGCCCTGCGATCTGCTGGTCATCCATCTTTACAAAGAGTGGTTTTGGTGCGGGAATCCTTATCGGAATGATCTCTTGGGTTACTTCGGAAATCGGGTGGGATGCGATTGCATCCGCATATCCCAGCATCGCCCAGCATTCCTGTGATTTTGCCGGCATTATTGGCTCGATGAGCAGGGCGAGAGCTTTGATGAGCTGAATGCTGTTTTTGATCACCGTTGCCGCTGCCGCCCGGTCGGTCTTGACAAGCTTCCACGGTGCATTGTTCTGCATATAGGTGTTCCCGAACGCCGCAAGGCTCATCACCGCGTCCACCGCGCCCTTGAACTCGTACTCCTGCATGAAATCATCGACAGCCTTCTGCCATTTTTCGATCTCTGCGGTTATCGCGGGATCGACCTCACCCTCCGGCACACCGCCAAACTCCTTATGGGCAAAGAAGAGCGTGCGGTAGACAAAGTTACCCAGTATGTTTACGACCTCGTTGTTGATCCGTTCCCCAAAGACTTTCCACGAGAAGTTCAGTTCCTTGGTATGGCTGGTATACGACAGCAGATAGTAGCGCAGGTAATCGGCGGGCAATCCCCTGTCAAGGTAATCCTCGTTTGTCCAGACCACATACCCCCGTGTTTTACTGAACTTGTGGTCGTCCACCTTCAGCATCCCGGAAGCGACAATCGAGTACGGCATGCCATAACCCGCACCCTTGAGCAGCGCCGGCCAGAAGATGCAGTGGTGATAGATGATGTCACCGCCGATGAAGTGCGTGACACGGTTTTCTTTGCACCAGTACCGCTTCCAGTCCTTTCCCGTTTTTTGTGCCCATTCCTCGGTAAATGCAATGTACCCGACAGGTGCGTCCACCCAGACATAAACCACAAGATCATCGCGTCCGGGGAACTTCACACCCCAGTCAAGTGTCCTTGTGATACACCAGTCATGGAGGTCTTCTTTTATCCAGCCTATTGCGTAGTTCTTTGCATTCGTCGTCCCCTTCACCGTATCAAGATACGGCAGGAGGAAGTCCTTGAATCCGCTCAGCCGGAAGAAGTAGTGCTCCTGATCCCGGAACACGGCTTTTGTCCCGCACACCTTACAGACCGGCTCCTTGATCTCCCCGGGCTCAAGATGTTTTCCGCAGCCCTGATCGCATTCGTCCCCACGGGCGGGCGTCCCGCAGTGGGGGCAGATTCCCTCGACATAGCGGTCAGGCAAAAACCGTTTGCACTTCGTACAGTACGCCTGGTGCACAACCTGCCTGTACACGTACCCCTCCTTTATGAGGGATTCGACAATTGCGGTTGTACGCTGGTGGTTGGTCGGGTCATCTGTCATACCGAAGTGGTCAAATATCACATCCATCCGCTTAAACGTCGTATCGAAATGCCCGTGATACTTTTCTGAAAGTGAGCGGGGTGACACGCCAGCCTGCTCAGCGGAGACAACAATAGGGGTCCCATGGTTATCCGACCCACAGACAAACACCACTTCTTCACCCGTCCGCCGCATGTAGCGCACGAAAGCATCAGCAGGGACATAGGTGCGCAGGTGTCCGAGATGGCAGGGACCGTTGGTATACGGGAGCCCGCAGGTGACAAGTAGCGGTGGTGTATCCATGACTACGTTTTTTGGTTCTGATGCGTAATAAGATATAACCATGACAAAACAGCGCACACTTCCGACGCGGGGATTCGGAGCTGAGCCTGGTATGCCGGACATCCCGATGCTTGCGGCGTGGGTGGCAGAGCATCGTGGAAAATCCGGCGATCTCATCTCCTTCCGGCTCGATCAATCGCTCACCCCGCAGATTTCCGCTGGAATAACAATGCCCTGTTCAGGAGGAAAATTCTATCAGGACCGGATTATGGCATGCCTGGATGGTATTCAGGATAACCAGGCTGTCGACGAGATCAGCATCCGTACCTCTGCAATCATTGAAGATGCGGTCAGCATTGTTGCACAGAAGAAGGGTGTCTGGTGTGCGCTCCCGGCTCCGCATACCCTTGGGATAAGGGATTCATATTATGACGATGAGGATGAATGGACTGATGCGATTACGGGCGTATACCGAAATCTGATGCGCTCGATGAGGGACGCGGGGATCAACGGGCATGTCCTTATCTGTGATAAGGTTGACGATGCGGAGATCTCATCGCTCGCGCGGCAGAAGGTCTTTTTCTTCCAGCCCGAGCCGGACCGCGATGGTCTTCAAAGCCTGATGGAATACCAACGGCAAGTCGCAATCTCTCCTGCTCAACTCGATATTGTTTTTGATATTGCCAATGAGTATGAACTTCACGAAATAATTATTCTGGATACTGATAAAGCATCAATCGCTGTGGCCCTTTCCCATCTTGATCCGGATCAGGTGGTAGTCGGGGGGTATTGTCGTGGGGATTGTGAAAAATATTGGAGGTCAATTGTGGAATATGCGGTTTATACCGCCTGAAAAGCGAATAGTGGCATCTTCAACCATACATAATACGTGTTCCAATGGTACCGTTTTTTTGGGAAAATTCATCGGTGGAATTCGCGGCTGCATGGATTATTAATGTGGTGATTGTGTAAATCCCACCACCAAACTGCACTGGATTGAGACAAAATGTGATTAATCTGTTTCGGGATTATCATCCTTTAAGAAAGTAAACGGGCACAAAAAATATCTTTTTAAAAAATATCTTTGACTTCTTTACACCTTTACACGGGCAAACTCGTAACTATCCCATAGGAATATTTTCTGAAAGTCAGCCCTGACCTTCAGCCACGGCAGACATCTTCCATCTAAAAAACCAAAAGGATTTTTTTTTATGGAAATCTCTTTAATTATCTTTAAAAAGGACACCTTCTTTTTATCTCCAAATTTTTTGGCCGTTCCTTGATTTCCTCTCTCTACCCCTGACTAATGGTCAGTCATGGATCCTACCCAAATCCCTTATTTTTAAAGCCTTTTTTTAAAATATCCAAAATCCATATGTAAAATAATATATTACTTCGATTCTGCCACCTTCACGAACTCTTCAAAATGCCGGCTCTTCTTGAGAAGCCAGAATGCAAACCGCTGGATGACCGTGAAATTGAACGAACCCCCCGCAGCATTCGGATGCCCGCCGCCGGAAAATTCCCGTGCAATCAGGTGGCTGATTGGCGGGACTGAGCGCAGTGAGAACCTGCCATCCCTGCCAACGATCACTTCGATATCGGTCTTTTTCTCATCGCGGATGAAATGCGCCGTTTCACTCGGGTAGCCGTAGAGGGGAGCGAACGCGATCCGGTATTTTTTGCCGGTGATGGTGGTGTACTTCAGGCTCCTTTTCATCATCACTTCCATCTCGGCTTTGATATCGGCATACTCACGCTCGATCAATTCGTCGGTGAAGATACCAAAAACCAGGCAGTCACGGACATGTTCACGGTTCTTCTTGCGCTGGAGCACCTGCCCGAGCACCGCAGAACGGGGATCATGGTGCTTCCATAGATCATAATCGCAGACGACACGTGCAACCTCGGAGGCAACGGGATTGTCCGGCATCAGGTCCGATGCGACAATCCCCGTGGCGCAGACCGTTGTATCGATCGTGAGTAGAACGCCCTCTTTTTTCACCTGCGCAACCTCATCATCCCGCCAGCGGTGGTGGTCCCGCCACTCAACGCGCCAGCCATTTTCCCATGCACATTTTGCGATATGCTCGATCTCCCGGTGGTATCCCAGGTCGGAGATCGAGAGCAGGTCACCGTTCCCCTTGCAGGATGCGATCGCGGAAAAGATCGCAGGAAACCTGCCGACTGAACTCCAGATGGAAAATACTCCCTGCCCGAACTTCATACGATGAATCGCGTCCGCTCCGACGGCATCGAGGTCGTTGTGGGTGAGGTGGACAACATGGACCGTCCGTGAAGCGACTGCACCCGCAAGACTGATCTCATCAGCATTGGAGGATTTCGAGGGGAGCAGCATCCGTATGTGGTACTACTGTCATCGCGGCACATAAAAAGGAACGGTCACATGCACCACCGGACGGGAACATATCATTTATTAGTCAACAAAAACAACCATTGTATCCCTGCCTCAGTAGCTCAGACTGGGAGAGCGCCAGACTGAAGATCTGGTTGTCCCCGGTTCAAATCCGGGCTGAGGCATCTGTTGTCTTTTATACTCCTGTTGTCCCATCGCGTTGTTTCTCCATCATGTATTCAGATGATTATAACGATATTTTATTATATGGCTAAACACTGAAACTTTATATGCCATGCTATAGCATAGCACAGAGGGAAACACATGAAGTACTCAGTTCTGTTCATCGCAATCGCGCTCATTGCGACTGCATTCATTGCCGGGTGTACCCAGCAGGCACCGGCACAAGAGATAAAGGTCGGGGTCATCGCATCGCTGACCGGGCCTGCCAGCAATGTCGGAAAGAATATGTGGCAGTCTGCGCAGGTGGCTGCTGATGAGATCAACGCAAAAGGGGGCGTATCACTCAAGGATGGATCAAAGGTCCCACTCAAACTTATTGTCGGTGACGATGAGTCCACCCAGCAGGGTGGGCAGAAAGCAGCTACCCAGCTGATCACCGGTGACAAAGTGGATATTCTTGTCGGCGGGTACTCGAGCGCGGTCACATCCGCATACGAGCAGACTGTCGCGGAATACAAGATCCCCTTTATCGTGACCGGTGCGTCGAGCCCGATCATCACCCACCGGACGGATATCGATACCAGCTACGTCTACCACCACTGCCCGACAACAGACTCATACGGGCAATATACAACGACGTTCATCGATCAGGTTGTCCGTCCTGCGGTCAACAAAAAGCTCGGAGCTGCTGCTGACCGCCCGTTCCGGCTTGCCCTCATCTACCAGGACACTGCCTTTGGCAAAGGTGTTCAGTCAGCGGTCAACAATACAATCACCAAGAACAAATTGAACATCCAGCTTGTCTCCCAGCAGAGCTTCAAGATGGGAGAGAGTGATTTCAGGACGCCCCTGACAGCAATCAAGGCTGCGAAGCCAGATGCCGTTTATATCGCGGCATTCCCGAACGAGGGTGCACCGCTCATAACGCAGGCGCGGAGGGATATCGGGCTCGACACGATCTTCCTCTCTGTCGAGAACAATGACAATGCACAGTTCTACAAGGATCTCGGGCAGTACGGCGAGGGATCCATCATTGAAAGCCGTTTCTCACCATACACTGCGCCGGTTGGCACATTGGCTGACGCCCAAGCCAAATTCAAGAACAGCTACAATGCAAAATATGGTGTATTCCCTGACATGATGGGCGCATCCACATACGAAGGCATCTATATTGCGGCCCAGGCAATCGGGAATGCTGGGACAACCGACAAGGCTGCCGTAAGGCAGGCCCTTGTTGACCTTAATATGCCACAGGTCATCGAAGCCATGAACGGCGGGACGATATCGTTTAGCAAGGACTTCCGTGAGTCTCAGTTCGACCTGTGGATGGAGCAGCTGGCATTCAACCAGACGATTGGCGAATGCAGGCCGAATATTGTCTGGCCTGACAACCTGAAGGTTGTGGATTTTGTCCTGCCGTCCTGGTACAAGCCCGGCAGCGCGTAATCAATCCATTCTCTTTTTATTGCAGGCAATATGATAATTACAGGAGAAAGCCATGGTGGACTTTGGGATCCTGCTGCAGATTGTATTCTGGGGGGTCTATGCAGGATGCATCTATATCCTGCTTGCCACCGGTCTCAACCTTATATTCGGTGTTATGAAGGTCGTGAACTTTGCACATGGCGAGTTCCTGATGATCGGTGCCTATATCACAGCTACGATTTTTTTCATAACCGGCATCAATCCGTATGCAATCATCCTGTTATCCATGCTCGCACTGATCGCGATCGGTGCTGTTGTTGAACGCCTCTGCTTCCGCCCTATCCTTGGTACAGGCAAGCTCAACGAGATCTTTCTCTCAATAGGGCTCATCTACATTATCCAGAACAGTGCTGCCGTAATTTGGGGTGATGAGTGGCAGAGCATAAAAAGCCCATATGAGGGAGTATCGATCCCGATTGGATCACTCAACGTCCCGCTCGATTATATTATTATCATGGTTGTGACCGCGGGAATTCTGGTTGGACTATGGCTGTTTTTGAAAAGGACAAAGATTGGCAGGGAGATGCGGGCAACCAGCCAGAACCGGAAAGGGGCGATGCTTGTCGGGATCAATGTCGAGCGTATGGATATCATCAGCTTTGGGATCGGGTGCGCTCTTGCAGCGGCAGCAGGAACCCTCTGGGTGGTGAGCGGGCAGGTCTTCAACCCGTATATGGGATCGATCCCCGCGATCAAGGCATTTGCCATTATCATTCTTGGCGGGCTGGGGAGTATTCCCGGCGCAATTGTTGGGGGGCTGCTCTATGGTATTGCAGAGAACGGGGCTGCATACTATTTTGGCGGAATATGGAAAGACGCGGTTTCGTTTATTCTCCTGATCATCGTGCTTGTCATACGGCCGACAGGACTATTCGGTGAATCCGGTGAGTGAGTGAAATGGATCTATACCTGAAACGCGATGCCTTGGTCCGCTACGGAACACCTGCATTGATTGGCATTGCGGTTATTGCCCCTTTCCTCTCCGGCAACCTGTATCTCCTCAATATCCTCACCCTGATGCTGATCTTCATCATCTTTTCCTCCGCATGGAACCTGCTTGCGTATTCCGGGCAGGGTTCTCTCGGGCACGCGGCATTCTTCGGTATCGGTGCCTATGCATCGACGCTGATCGCGGCAAAGAGCGGGATTTCCCCCTACGTCACGATCTTTCTTGGTGCTGCAGTGGCCGCATTCATTGGCATTCTCATCGGGCTCACCTGTGTCCGGCTCAAGGAATGGTTCCTTGCCATGGTCACATTCGGGTTTGCGATCATCGTCCAGACCATTACCGTCAGCCTCCTCACTCCCATCAGTGGTGGCTGGGACGGGATCGCATCACCCCGTCTTCTGAGCCCTGATATCGCCGGGTACCAGCTGATCGAGTATTACTCGATCCTTGTCATCACCATTGCCTGCATTCTCTTCATATACGCTATCATGAAATCCCGGATCGGGCTTGCGTTCTGCGCAATCCGCGAGAACGAGATCGAGGCCCGTGCCGCTGGGATCGATCCGGTGCGCTTCCGCTTAGTCTCATTTGCTATCAGCGCATACCTCGCGGGTATTGCCGGGGCATTAGAGATCCACCATATCGGGTATGTCACCCCAGAAATCTTTGGGGTGGACCTCTCGTTCTGGCCGGTGACCTACGTTATCTTCGGGGGTCTGGGTACCCTTGCAGGCCCCATTGTCGGAACGATCGCACTCACGATCATCTGGGACGGGTTGAAGATGTTGGGGCTGACGTTCGGGCGTTACATCATCATCGGCGTTCTTCTGATCCTTGTCATCGTCTTCCTGCCTAAAGGGCTTGTGGACCTTCCCAATGAGATTCAGAGGCGGTGGAACGCCCGCAGGGAAAAACGAATGAAAGCGGATACGGCTACGTTGAAGGAATAACGACTTTTTTTATTTTGTTCTGATAAAAATCTTTAAATCAAGAAAAAGCGATATGGCGAGGAGAATCTCAGGCATCTTGTCAGATCCCAAGGTATGCCTTCTGGATGTGCTTCTCGCGCATGAGGTCCTTGGCTTTTCCCTCCAGCACAATCCTCCCGTTTTCGAGGACGTACCCACGTTCACACATATCGAGTGCATGCCGGACATTCTGTTCCAGGAGGAGGATTGTTATCCCCTCCTTCCCGAGACGCTCCAGTGACCTGAACACCTGTGCAACAAGAAGGGGCGAGAGGCCGGTTGAAGGTTCATCAAGGATCAGTAGTTTTGGTTCGGACATCAGCGCACGACCAATCGCAAGCATCTGCTGTTCTCCGCCACTTAAGGTGCCTGCCATCTGCCGTTCTCTCTCATGAAGAATGGGAAAAAGGTTATAAATATGCTGCAGGCTCGATTCCCAACCGGTCCGGTCCGATCCCCCCAGAAGAAGGTTTTCAATCACGGGCATTTTCGGGAATATCTCCCTTTTTGCAGGAACGAGCGCCAGCCCTTTTTTAAAAATATCATAGGTTTGCAGCCCGAGAATATTTTCATTAAAAAATGTAATGGAGCCGGTCGCATTCCTGTTGAGCCCCACAATCGTCTCGACAGTCGAGGATTTTCCCGCGCCGTTCGGGCCAATCAGGGTCACCATCTCCCCTTCATCGACTGTTAACTTAAGATCCCAGACGACCTGGATATTACCGTGAAAGACATTGAGGCCGGATATGTCGAGCAAGGGTACAACCTCTAAAATACATCCAGATCGCCAAGGTAGGTGTCGATAACCTGCTGGTTGTTGACTACTTCGTATGGTCTGCCCTCAGCGATTTTCTCTCCATGATCCAGCACCACGATGCGATCAGATACCCCCATGATGACGCTCATGACGTGTTCGATGATCAAAATTGAGGTGCCTTCATCCCTGATTTTCCTGATCAGGCTCACCGCTTCGATGCTCTCTTTCGGGTTGAGACCTGTTGTCAGTTCGTCAAGGAGGAGAAGTTTGGGATTGGACGCGAGTGCCCGTGCCAGCTGTACCCGCTTGAGTTCAACGACATTCAAGTTCTTGGTAAACGTGTCAACTTTTTCTTTTGGCAATCCCACGTATTCCAGAATCCCGACCGCCTGCTCTTGCGCTTCCTTCATGCTGACAGGATGGTTGTTGCCAAAGAGTGCCCCGACAGTGACGCATTCTTTTGCGGTGAGGTTCGGGAAGGATTCTGCGATCTGGAAGGTTTTCGCTATTCCCTTTTTACATATCTTATTTGCTTTCAGGGCGGTGATATCCTCGCCGCAGAAGACGACTTTTCCTTTCGTCGGGGAGGAGATGCCCGAGATAATATTGAGAAGGGTGGTCTTACCGGCCCCGTTCGGGCCGACCAGACCGACGATCTCGTCTTTTCCGACAGTCAGATGTACATTATTGACCGCAAGAAGCCCACCGATCTGTTTTGTGATACCCTGAACGCTGAGGATAGCGATCACCGTGCAAAATAATGATACGGTATACGTTGGCAGGAAAGATTATTAAATTATGCAGGATCCCGTCGGAAAAAAATCAAATTCTGGAATGGAAAATCAGGGATCAGGTCCTGTTGACCGGATCAATCCCTTCTATCAGTTTTTAATGTTTTGAATCAATACTCATGATATCAGATCATTTTTGTGGGTTGTCGCGTGGTGTCTGTTTTTATTGAGCGGATCCGGGGTGGGTCCCGTGAATGAGATCATCCAGATGCTGGTACTCGGGTTTTTTATCGGGCTCACAGGAGCCCTTGCGCCCGGGCCGACCCTGATCGCGACCATCAACGCATCATTAAAAGGCGGGTGGACGATGGGTCCCCGCGTGACGCTGGGGCATGCCGCTGTTGAGGTCCTGATGGTGATCCTGATCATCGCCGGTCTCTCCGTTTTTATTGGCGCTTATTCATGGCTTATTGCCGGTATCGGTGGGGTGGCACTGATGGTCTTTGGCATTCTGACGATTCTTGAGAGCCGGCGAGCCCGGATCGATCCCATGCAGGGAACCTTACACGAAGAACAGACAACGGTACACCCGTTTCTTGACGGCATGGTCACCAGCATATCCAATCCCTACTTCTGGCTCTGGTGGTTTACCGTGGGCAGTGCCCTCATGATCGGTGCATATGCCGGCGGGATCGCCACCGCCGTGTCCTTCATCCTGGGGCACTGGACTGCGGATCTGGGCTGGTTTACCCTTGTCTCCGTGAGCATCCACCGGGGCAGGTTTTTGCTCGGTGAACGGGAATACCGCTGGACCCTTGCCGGCTGCGGGATCTTTCTTGTGCTCTTTGGCGGGTATTATCTCAGGAACTTCCTGGTCTAGACAGGGAGCCGGCTTGTTGATGGTCTGGGACCCTGACAGGTTCCTGCCGTCATGTCCCTGAATGAGGAATACATAAAACCCTCCTTTTTGGTCTTAGACCTGCATAACACACCAACACTTATCGGGAGGAGCAAAGAATAGTGAAAGTATCCATGCCAGGTGAGGAGAGCGGACATGAGTTATGCGAGCAGTGCGGGCTCTGCTGCAAAATTTTCGGCGATACCATCACGCCCACTGCTGAAAACCTGTTCGTTTGGATCGAGCAGGAAAGGCAGGATATCCTGCAGTATTTCTCTGTATGTAAACCGGACGGTACCTGGGTGAGTTGCACCGATCTCAGACCTGATGAGCTTTATAATCTCGTCACCGTGGAGATGAGGGACCCCGTTTCCCAAGAGTATCTGTGCGCCTGCCCGTTCCTTCGCCGGGTCGGGAGAAAGAAATACCTCTGCAGGATCCATGATGTCAAGCCGGAGATGTGCTGCACGTACCAGCCATGGATCTGGGGAGAGACGTATTTTAACCGGTGCCAGGCATTAAAGAAGCTGAACCACGATGGCCGGTGGCCGGTATAAAAAACGCCCCTTTTATGTACAGGGAACAGCCCCCTGCCGGTATTGACGGGATTCCATGGAAAAAACGAATCAGTTTTTTTCAATCGTTGCCATCTTTTCTGGCAATAATAAAGGATACCAGGCCATGAAACAGCCATGAGCACTTCTACAAAAAGATGCATGGGAACGGACCTGTGTCGGTCAACCCTGCGTTTGTGAAAAGGTAACCTGCGGTATCCGTTGATATGTGTTGAGAACGGTAGGGTAAATTCCGGCGCGGGGATTCTAAAATCGGTCGAAAGAATCATATTTGAGCACGGGAGGGTTCGCTCCCGTTTGATCCCCTCCTAACGGGCCGCTGATGCGGATTGATATTATAATACCGGGAATCAAACGGTATTGCATGCGCCCCCACGTTGTGGTCAATGTGGCGATGAGTGCCGATGGTAAGATCTCCACCCGCGAGCGCCGGCAGGTGAAGATCTCGGGTCGTGAGGACTTTTTCCGGGTCGATCGCCTCAAGGCGGCAAGCGACGCAGTGATGGTTGGCATAGGGACCGTGCTTGCTGATGACCCGTCCCTGACTGTGAAATCGGATGAACTGAAGCGGGAGCGCCGGGCTCAGGGCAGGGACGAGCATCCCGTCCGGGTGGTTGTGGACAGCACCGCACGCATTCCCCTTACCGCGTCGGTTCTCACCAGGGGGGAAGGGAAGCGGGTGGTCGCGGTTTCCCGGCGCGCGGATCCGGCAAAGGTTGCCGCGATAAAAAAAGTGGCGACAGTTGTTGTTGCAGGCGAAGATGAAGTGGACATTGCCGGGCTGCTCATCGAGCTCGGTGCGATTGGCGTGCAGCAGCTGATGGTGGAGGGCGGGGGGACGCTGATTGCCAGTCTTTTTTCTGCCGGTGTTGTTGATGAGATCTACACGTTTGTGGGGAACATCATCATCGGGGGCAAGGATGCACCGACACCTGCTGACGGGTCAGGTTTTATGAGTGAAGGAGAGTTCAGCCGGCTCACGCTTCTTGAAGTGACCCGAATGGGTGACGGGGTGTTGTTGCACTGGAAGGTTGGGACAGGATCGTAGTGGTTCTGAAATGTTCTCTTTTTGGCCGTTGATAATCAGTGGCTTTCTGCCAAGAGATCAAGCAATGGTTCAGTTCTGGATCAACGCGTATAAAAAAGGATAATTCCGAAGGCAGATGAATTACCCGCGTGTCTTGTAGGGCATCTGCTGGTCGATGACCTTGTACACGCTACCTGTATTCATCGTGACAATGACCTCGACACGGTCAGTACCCTGGGTTCCTTCCAGTTCAACGGTCTCCCCCATGAGATGCTTGAGCACCCCGGTAACGACCGAGCCGTCAGGGCGGGTGACCCGCACATCGACCTTGCTCACTGCGGACATACCTTTTCCCCCGTCAAAGTGGGTGATGATCGTGGTAGAGTACGTCCCGGCTTTTTCAACAGAGATTGAGACCGGGGTCGCCGGCGGGATTGTCTGAGTTGGGCCGGGCTGCGTCGATCCGCCGGTAGTTGACGGGAGTGCAGTAGTGGAAACGGACGTTGTCTGAACGGGTGTCGGGGGTTGTGTCTGTGGCGGTGTCGTCTGTCCGCCGCTACCCGTGCATCCTGCGGCGAATATGATTGCCACAAGAACCACGATGACAGGGATTAGCAGCCTGAATTTCATGCAGAGAGATTCCGTTCCGGACTATATGAGAATTTTGTTCCGGTGTGCCCGCATCCCCTTGCTGATGCCAAACGCTCATCTCTTAAAACAGGCACAATGAATGTACGCAGATCGCAGTCGTTATACTTGCTGCCGTTTTTCTGCTCATTGCGGTCCGGCAGGTGGGGAGGTTCCGGATCAGGATCTGGCAGATCATGCTCGGTGGAGCGCTCGCTGTCCTTGCGACCGGGCAGATTACGATTATGGATTCACTACGGGCAATGAATCTCGAAGTGATGGTTTTTTTATTCGGCATGTTCGTTGTTGGAGAGGGATTGGTCACCAGCGGGTATCTCGGATGCATCGCCCACCGGCTTTTCCACCGAACGATAACAGTTGACCGGCTTGTCATTGTCACCATGCTGTGCATGGGTATCCTCTCTGCAGTCCTGATGAATGACACGGTCGCCATCATCGGAACACCCCTTATGGTCACACTTTCAAAGAAATATCATATATCCCCAAAGCTCCTCCTGCTCTCCCTTGCCATAGCGATAACGACAGGAAGTGTCCTGAGTCCGATAGGAAATCCGCAGAACCTGCTCGTGGCAGTCAACAGCGGGATGAGCTCACCGTTCGTCACGTTCGCGTGGCACCTTGCTCTGCCGACCATGATCAACCTCGTCATCGCGTATGCAATCCTCAGAATATTTTATAAAAGGGAATTCAGACCACTTCCGCTGGATAATGGTCTGCCAGTCACCTGTGACAGCCGGTTCATGCATATCTGCCAGTGCTCACTTGGTATCATTATCGTGCTGGTTGCCTCAAACGTCATCCTTTCGCTCTCAAGAGCCGGTTTTTTTGTCACAATACCCCTGATAGCGCTCTGTGCTGCTGCTCCCATCCTGCTCTTTTCTGAGAAGAGGATCGAGGTGGTACGCGGGATTGACTGGTATACACTTGTCTTTTTTGCCGCAATGTTCGTACTGATGGAGAGTGTCTGGCAGACCGGGGTCTTCCAGTCATTTGTGGACGTGAGCGTTGTCTCCTCTGTCCCGATGATCCTTGTGACCAGTGTCGTGATCAGCCAGTTTATTTCCAATGTCCCTTTCGTTGCCCTTTTCCAGCCGATGATCCTGCAGGCAGGCGGGAGTACAGTGCAGCTGATGGCGCTCGCTGCCGGGAGTACGATTGCAGGAAACCTGACAATCCTTGGTGCGGCAAGCAACGTGATTATCATCCAGAACGCAGAAAAGCAGGGAGAAACGCTGACGTTCTGGGAATTTGCACAGGTAGGGGTCCCCCTTACAATAATTCAGGTGGCTGTATACTGGGTATTTCTGACAGTTCTCTGAATAAAAACAGACCGGTTTCATCAGGCGTACCGCGTTGGGAACGTTTGAACCATCTGTGTAAGGTTTGTGTACCGTCATATCACGGGCAGAATATGCGAAAGGATATACCTTATGCTCATGCATTCGGGAAAACAGGAATATAATCTCATACCGCGTACTGATCAACAGGGAATAACGATGGTGGAATACCAGCTTGAAAACCCGGATAAAACCGATACGCACGATAAAAAGCGTGAAGACCTCAAGGGCAAGGTTTTCAGGTTAAAAGAACTGGTAGGATATCAGGACGGGACTGTCGCAAGCCGGATGATCATATCCCGCAAAACCGGCAACATCACGCTCTTCTCATTTGATGAGAATGAAGGGCTCTCCGAACACACCGCTCCGTTCGATGCGGTGGTCACGATCCTCGATGGTGAGTGCGAAGTGTGGGTGGCCGGCAGAACATTCCAGATGAAAGAGGGTGAGACGATCATCTTCCCTGCCAATGTGCCCCATGCACTTTCAGCTAGTACAAAATTCAAGATGAGTCTTACCATGATCCGGGAGTGAGGCATGGCAGGGGATGACAAAGACGGGTACTACTGCACAATCTGCGGGGGGATTCCACCCGACAAGATCACGACCAAAAAGATCCTGATCGATGGCAAGGAGACCGGGATTGACCAGCTGGACTGGATTATTGAAGAAGTAAAGAAACTGAAGATCTCCGATGTCAATGCCATCACAGAGGAATTGCTGAAGCGGACGATGGAGCTCAACTACGTGCCGACCAAAAAGAAGGAAGAGTATGGGGCGGCGCTGCTTGGTGAGTACAGGAAATTTGTCCTGACAAATGGATAACCGTCACACCGATTTTTTTAGTTTATTGTCTTTGAAGAAATCCAGAACAATCTCTCGTATTAACCGGACTTAAAAAACCCGTCACAGTGCAGATACCCGTGACAGGTCAGGTGACCCCCGATGGGTGCGATACCTGTCACGGGTCATCGATCCATTTTATTGGCAGGCATAGGATTTCGCATCCAGAACAGGGATGCATTCCACCGGTGAAAGGGCATCACGTTCCCGGTACACCCGGAGATCACTTTGCCCCGTTTGCCAAAATAAGCCCTATACGGGTTCTGTTTGGTGTATCGCTATCCCCCTAAAAAAATTCCAGTGGAAATGGTGCCAACGCCGCCAAAAAATATTGATTAAATCGATTATTTTCGAAAAATACGTGTTTTAATCAGAATAAAACCGTGCAAATTAGCCGCGTTCCAGGGGCCTTGCGACCCGCCCCCATAGTTTCCCCTGTGTTGAAGAAAAGAGTGGCACCGGAGCCCGCTGTTGCCCGATTTTTTGAGGTGCCATAAAAGGCGATTAAAATAAGTATTTTGGCAAAATAAACCGTTATATTTGATATTTCCGACAGATCGGAAAGGGAACACTCACCGGATCCATCCCCTTTGCACCCACGTGTCGTACTCACCGGTGCGGAACTCGCGGTTCTTCTCCACGATCATTTTGAAATACGCACGGTTGTCCGCAAGGATCCCCTCCTGTACCGGATCAGAATATCCGTTCCGTTTCGCACCGGCAAGTTTCTTGCCCAGCTCTTGGGCTTCCGGTTCCATCGCATCGATCGCCCCGGGATCTCCCCGTGTTGCGATGCTGATGCTGCCAACCGAGATGATGCCGAGGTAGTTCAGCACATGGTTCAGGTATGCGACCACTTCGTCACCGCCGGATTCGTGGGTTGTTGCAACAGCGCACCCGAATTTTCCGGTCAGCACCTGGTAGTGGACCGCGTCGGCAAGCCGGTCGACAAAGACCTTCAACTGCCCGGTGACGTTGTCGACATAGACCGGAGAACCGAGCACGATCCCGTCCGCTTCTCTCATCCGTGACAGGATACCGGCAACGTCATCGTCGTACACGCAGGTGCCGGTGAGCGTGCAGCCCTCGCAGGCCTTACAGGGCGTGATATGGAGATCGGCGAGGTCAACCATCTCTGTCTGTGCACCAGCCCCTGCCGCTCCTTCCAGTACAAAACCGGCCAGCCGGCGGGTCTGACTCTGGATCGTGCGCGGGCTCCCGTGCAGGGCGAGAATTTTCATGGGTGCGCATACCTCCGTTACAGCATTATCAGGCATCCTGTTTATTCCTGTGGCAGGATTTTCTGGGTGCTGCGAGATGGTGGTTCCCCGTTGATTGGAATGATCTAAAAAATTTCGACAACGGATCCTTCATAACACTTTAGTACAATCAACAGGATATTGTGGAACAGGAGATCAACTGGCCGGAGGAACCTATGCCGGAACCAGAAAAAAAGAGAGCAGAATTAAAAATATCCGGGATGCACTGCGCCACCTGCGCGATCAACATCGAGGAATCGCTATCAAAACTCAATGACGTGTCAAAAGCGCAGGTGAACTTCGGTACCGATACCGCCCATATCGAATTCGATCCTGCAAAGGTCAAACTCGCCGAACTGGAAAAAGCAGTAAAAGATGCCGGTTATGGAGTGGTAAACCGGGAGGGGACGATCAAAGTTGGCGGTATGGTCTGCGCAACCTGCGTCCAGACAATCGAGGCTGCGTTGCGGAAACTCCCGGGTGTTGTATCTGCTACGGTGAACCTTGGCACCGAAAAAGCGTATGTTGGGTATAACCCGTCGGTCTCTGATATCAGCGATATGAAGAAGGCGATTGAGGATGCCGGCTATCAATACCTCGGGATCGCGGGTGAAGTGAGCGAGGAAGCAGAAAAGCGTGCCAGAGAAAAAGATCTGCATGATAAATCTCTCCGGTTCACCATCGGGTTTGCTGTCAGCATTCCCCTGATGCTTGCAATGTATGTCCCGCTTCCTCTTCCAATGCACGCGCTCGCCTACGTGATGCTGGTGATCTCAACGCCGGTTTTCATCTACGTCTCGTACCCCATTTTCCGCGCGGCACGCATGGCGCTGCGCAACCGCTCGCTCAATATGGACGTGATGTACGCAATGGGCATCGGTGTCGCGTTTGCGGCAAGCGTGATGGGGACATTCGGGATCGTGCTCACCCACGAATTTATGTTTTATGACACCGCGATCATGCTCGCCGCGTTCCTCATGCTCGGGCGGTATCTCGAAGCGCGGGCAAAGGGGCGGACATCGGAGGCAATCAGGACCCTCATGGGGTTGCGGGCAAAGACCGCGATTGTGATCCGTCAGGGAACGGAAGTTGAAGTACCGGTGGAGGATGTTGTGGCCGGTGACGTCGTGGTCGTGAAACCAGGGGGAACAGTCCCGGTAGATGGTGAAGTGGTCGCTGGCGAGAGTTACGTGAACGAGGCGATGATCAGCGGTGAGCCGATCCCCCCGCTCAAGATAAAGGGAAGCAGGGTTGTCGGAGGTACAATCAACCAGAACGGGGTGCTGTCGGTAAAAGCGATGAAAGTGGGCAGGGAAACGGTCCTTGCCCAGATCATCCAGCTCGTTGAGGATGCACAGGGATCAAAACCACCGGTCCAGCGGATCGCTGATGTTGCGGTCGCGTACTTCATCCCGGCCGTCCTTGCCATCGCCGCTATTGCATTCGTCATCTGGTTTTTTGTCTTTCCGGTATCTCCGGATCCTTCGGTTTCACTGCTCTTTGCACTCACTGCTCTTATCTCCGTGCTCGTAGTTGCCTGTCCCTGTGCACTCGGTCTCGCGACGCCGACTGCGGTAACAGTCGGGATCGGGCGCGGGGCTGAACTTGGCATCCTCATCAGGAATGGCGAAGCGCTCGAAGTTGCCGAGAAGGTAACAACCGTCATCTTTGACAAGACCGGCACGCTCACCAAGGGCAAACCGGAGGTAACAGATCTCGTACCGATCGGGGTATCTGAAGAGATGCTCCTTGCGTTTGCCGCTGCATTAGAGAAGAATTCACAGCACCCGCTTGCTCAGGCAGTCGTGCGCAAAGCGGAGAATCGCGGTGTGAAGGTTGAGCCGGCAGAACACTTTGATACATTCAGCGGCAAAGGCGTTTCTGCGCACGTCCTTGGCGAAGAAGTGCTTGCAGGCAACCGCACCCTTATGCAGGAAAAAGGGGTGCAGATCCCTCCCGAGATCGAATCACGGATAACTGCGCTTGAACAGGAAGGGAAGACCGCGGTTCTCGTTGCTGCCGGTGGGCAGATGGCTGGGGTCATCGCGATTGCCGACACGTTAAAAGGGACCACAAAAGATGCAGTCAATGATCTTAAATCGATGGGGCTGACCGTTCTTATGATCACCGGCGATAACCGGCGCACTGCGAATGCAATTGCACAGCAGATCGGGATTGAGCGGGTTGTCGCCGAGGTGCTCCCGCAGGACAAGGCGGCAGAGGTCAGGGCACTTCAGCAAAAAGGTGAGATCGTTGCGTTCGTGGGCGACGGGATTAATGATGCTCCGGCCCTTGCTCAGGCTGATGTAGGAATCGCGATCGGGAGCGGCACTGATGTCGCCATTGAGAGCGGCGATATTGTGCTGATCAAGGACGATCTGCTTGATGCGGTTGCTTCAATCCAGCTTTCAAAGAAGGTCATGGGCAGGATCCGGGGCAACATTTTCTGGGCATTTGCCTACAACTCGGCCCTGATCCCGGTCGGAGCAGGAGTACTCTATCCGTTCTTTGGCATCACGTTCCGGCCGGAGCTTGCTGCCCTTGCAATGGCACTCAGTTCTGTCACCGTTGTCAGCCTCTCGCTCCTCCTGAAAAGGTATATACCAGAGGCAAAGAAAGGAAAATAACTGAGGTGGGAAATGGCAATTGATCCGATCTGCAAGATGACGGTGGACGAGAAAACCGCAAAATTCACAAGCGATTATAAGGGCAAGAAATATTATTTCTGCGCGCCCGGCTGCAAGAAGAAATTCGATGCAGAACCACAAAAGTATGCCTGAAAGCAGACCGGATAATCCGGTTTTAATCTTTTTTTTATCTGTCCTGTTCCATCAATGATTCTCTGAAGGAAAGGTCTGACCCAAATAAAAGGCCGAAAGGGTATCCGATAAACCGGGGGAGATCGGGGTTTTCCTTGATAGGAAAGAACCACTCAAAAAGTTGGGCCGTAGATGGGTATTACCCATTTAAATCAAAAAATTGCCACTCGATTTCGATTTTGCGAACTTTTCTGCCCTGTACGAAAGCATTAAGACAGAACAAAATAACATCTCGTTAGTTTCGGAGGACCATACCATGTTAAGCAAGACCGTTGAAGATGCGCTCAACAAGCAGATCAACCGCGAGCTATATTCCGCGTACCTGTATCTTGCGATGTCAGCGTATTTTGAAACCGCCAACATGAAGGGGTTTGCCAAGTGGATGCGACTGCAGGCAAAGGAAGAACAGGTGCATGCCTTTAAATTCTATGACTTCGTGATCGCCCGCGGTGGAAAGGCAAGCCTGCTTCCGATCGAGGCGCCAAAAGCAAAATGGGCATCCGCCGGTAAAATATTTGAAGAAGTGTATGTGCACGAGCAAAAAGTCACCGGCATGATTAACGCCCTTGTAGAGCTCGCGATGAAAGAGAAAGACCACGCGACATTTGAGATGCTCCAGTGGTTTGTAAAAGAGCAGGTGGAAGAAGAGGAACATGCAATCGAAATTCTCGGGAAGATCAAGTCTATCGGCGATATTCCAGGGCACCTTTTCTGTCTTGACCACGAACTTGGGAAACGGGAATAAGCCCCGGATCTTTTTTTGCCATAAATCGCAGGTTACGTACGGCCACAGGTAACCCCATGCTCTCTGTCCTCGTTATTGATGATGAACAAGACATCCTTGAGCTTGTCCAGCACTTTCTGGAACGCTACGGTGACATGCAGGTTGAGACATCCCGTTCCACAAAAGAAGCTCTGGGTATCGTTACCAAGAAAGAATACGATGCAATCGTCCTCGATTGCTTTATGCCTGAACTGACCGGTATTGATTTTTTAAAAATCCTGCGTGCAAAGGGCGATACAACACCAATCATCATTTTCACAGGTGTCGGGCGTGAAAATTCGGTGATTGAAGCGATCAATAACGGTGCGGATTTTTTCCTTAAGAAAGGCGATGATCCGAAGGCACAGTTCCGCATGCTTGCTCATATGATCCATCAGGCAATCGACCGGAAGTCCGTAGGCAGGTCGATAGGCACATCGCAGCGGGTCATCACCGAAGTGATAAGTTTTTCCCCGGAGGCAATGTTTGCGATCGACCGCGAGGGCAGGGTCGTCGCGTGGAACGGTCCGATGGAGGAATTAAGCGGGGTTGCCGCCGAAGTGATGGTTGGCAAGGGAGATCACGAATACACGGTGCCGTTTCTCGGAAAGAAGGCGCCGATGCTTGTCGATCTGGTCCTTGCACCGGATGCAGACCTTGTCGAAAATAATTACACTATCATCAGCCGGGAAAAGGGGACGGTTATTGGCTGGATAAAGGCAACGAAGCCGGAGGGTAGTGACCGTATTTTCTGGATGCGGGCAAAGCCGCTCTATGACGGCAAGGGTGGATTCATCGGGGCGGTGGGATCGGTGCGCGATATCACAGATGTGGCGGGGGAAACCCTCAAAGGGGTCCCATCTCAGCTTACCGGCGTTCCCGCATCCGAATCCGCCCTTGAGGAAAAGGTGCCGGTGCAGGGGGGGATCTTTGACCGGCTCACCGGGAAGGCCCGGTCTGCCTATAAGCAGGGTGTCCGGCTCTATTACCTTGAGGGAAAGTACGAGGAGGGGATCCAGAACTTTGACCGTGCAATCGAGATCGATCCAAATCTGGCGTATGTATGGAATGACCGGGGTCTCTGTCTTAAGGAGTTGGGCAGATTCGATGAAGCACAGAAGAGCTTCGAGCGCGCAGTCGAACTGGTGCCCCGGGATGAGGAGTACGTGTATGATTATGGAGAGGTGCTCGAAATAATCGGAATCATGCGGCGCGATAACAAGATCCTCGAAACTGCGATCCGGACCTTCGCACTGGTCACAGAGATTAACCCCAACAATGCGAATGCGTGGAACCATCTTGGTGTCTGTATGAAGGAAATAGGAAGGAACGAGGAATCCCGGCCGGCATTTGAACTGGCACGGCGAATCAAACGGGCAAAAAAGGACCGGATGTTTCTGCGCAAACGTGAAGCTGTAAAATGACAGTGCCAAAACAGGAATGCAAGGCGTTTATGGCTTTCATATTGAAAAATTCATTTTGTCGGGGTCAAGCATAAAATAATACAATAAACCTACATATAGCACTAGTAGAAGAAATCAGGGGACCAGTGGTCAGACCTCAGTGCCCTACCGCGCTCCTGTCAGGAACCAGTCGTATGCTCTCCGTCCTTGTTGTTGATGATGAACCTGCCCTTTTGGAAGCGATGCGGGAATATTTTTCACGGATTGGTAACGTTCAGGTTCGCACCGCCCGAACTGCGCATGAGGGGCTCAGTATTCTTTCCTCGAATAAATTTGATGCGATTATCCTTGACTATGACATGCCAGAGGTCGACGGGATCGCGTTTCTTAAAAGTCTCCGTTCGAGGGGAGATACAACGCCGGTCATCATCTTTACCGGTGTCGGGGGAGAGCATGCGGCAATCGAATCCCTCAACAATGGTGCGGACTTCTTTATTAAAAAAGGGGAACACCCCGATCAGGAAATGCACACAATCCTGGATCGGATTTACCAGGTAGTGGACGGACGCATTGCATGGCGCTCCACCGGAACAGCCCAGACAATTCTCACCAACACGCTCAATTTTTCTTCAGACCCGAGCTTTGCTATCGACCGGGATGGCAAGGTAATTGCATGGAACGAAGCGATTGAACAGCTCACAGGCATTCCGGCATCGTCGATGATAAAAAAAGGGAGTCTTGCCTATGCTGAGCCCTTTTTTGGTAAAAAGCAGAGGATGCTGATCGACCTGGTCTTTGAAAAGGACGATGATATCCAGAAGAACAGATATCTGATCATCAGCAGGGAGAAGAAGGGTCCTGTCATCGGTGTGACCAAAGGTGTAAAGTCAGACGGAAGGCCATGGACGCTCTGGATGAAGGCAATGCCTTTCTATGACAGCCGGGGTAATTTTATCGCATCGGTCGCATCGGTGAAGGATATCACCGCAACGGTCAAAGATGTGCCGCTTCCCGAAGAGGTGTCTGAGGATGCATCGCCGGCTCCTGAAGTTATGGCCGAGAGTGGCGCCGGAAAGGCGGGTGGAGGTCTGCTTGATCGGATCCTCGGCAGGGCAATTTCCCACTACAAGGAGGGGGTTCTGCTGTACGGGCGTGAGGGGAAATACCGCGAGGCAATTGCGGCATTCGACAAAGCGCTGGAGATTGACAGCAAGCTCTCCTTTGTCTGGAACGACCGCGGTATCTGTTACCGCGAGCTGGGCGAATTTGAAGAGGCACTTAAATCCTTCCTTCGGGCAGTCGAACTTGCGCCTGACGATGTGGAGGTCCTTTATGACATGGGTGAGACCCTGGAAAAGATTGGGATCCAGCAGAAGGACACCAAATATCTTGATGCCGCGCTCCAGACGTTCCACATGGTTGTGGAAAAATCTGCGAACAACGCCAGCGCATGGAACCATATCGGTGTGTGCCTGATTGAGATGGGGAGAGCCGAAGAATCAAAGGTCTTTTTTGACCGCGCACGTGACGTCAAAATCTGGAAGAAGGATACACCCATTGCACGGAAGCGGGACGAATATCTTAAATAATTTTGGTCCGATTCTCACCTATCTTGTCACAATCTTATCATTGACGGGGGCCTCCTCATTTGTGCCAGCGAGAGTATAGATATGAGCAGCGATAACCATCGAATGAGGGGTTGTTCTGATGAGCAGTCCAGTTTATTTTGCGGGTCTGCGGGCACGGGACGAGAAAACAAGCACCGTCTCCAAGATTAAAAAACTCTTTGATCATGCGGGTTTTGGCGCAATAATCGCCAAACGGGATCGCACCGCGATCAAACTGCATTTCGGGGAACTGGGCAACGATTCATTCATCAGCCCGGTTTTTGTCCGGCAGGTTGTCGAGAAGGTGAAGGAATGTGGGGCGCTGCCCTTTCTCACCGATACAAATACGCTCTACCAGGGGAGCAGGTCGAATGCAGTTGACCATATCATGACAGCGATTCTCCATGGATTTGATTACGCGGTTGTGGGGGCGCCGGTTATCATTGCGGATGGACTCTGTGGAAAAAATGTTGCTAAAGTCACAATAAAAAGGAAACACTTCAAACGCGTGACGATTGCCGGTGACATTGCTGCAGCAGACAGCATGATTGTGATGACACATTTCAAAGCGCATATCGTCTCCGGGTTTGGCGGGGCGATCAAAAATCTCGCCATGGGGTGTGCACCTCCGGAAGGGAAAAAGGACCAGCACCAGGCACATCCGTATACCATTGGGGAGCGATGTATCGGATGTGGGAAGTGTGCAGCGGTCTGCCCAAAGTCTGCAATAAAAATTGTAAAAAAGAAATCCGCCATCAACCGCTCTGTTTGTATCGGCTGTTTTGAATGCATGACTGTGTGCGCTGAGCGTGCAATAGATATTGACTGGGCAACTGAGATCCCGAAATTTATCGAACGACTTGTAGAATATGCTTCCGGGGCCGTCAAGGGAAAGGAGAAGAGGGTTGGTTATTTCAATTTTCTCACCCGGATTACGCCTGACTGTGACTGTGTGCCCTGGAGCGACGCTCCGATTGTGCCGGATATCGGCATCCTTGCATCGATGGATCCGGTAGCAATCGATTCTGCATCGTTTGACCTTGTCAATGATCAGTCCGGTTTTTCAGATTCGCTCCTTCGTATGCATTATAAAAAAGGGCAGGACAAATTCAGTGGGACCTGGGAGGAGACTAACGGTTACCAGCAGGTCCGTTATGCTGAAGAACTCGGCATGGGTAATTGCCGTTATGAGCTGATCACAATCTGAATCCATCGATAAAAAATTGGATAAATAGTACATTTTTTTAAAAATTTCAGGAATTTTTTTCAAATTTTTTTATTTGTTTGATCAAAAAAAGCGAAATGTTTAAGATAGGGTGGAAAGCAAGCGCTTATTAACGAATGTAAATTAAAACTATTCTGTTTGAGCTTTGTGTCGCTCAGACCAAAATTCAATTACTTGAATGAGTCTAAAAAATTCTATTGGTGTGTATGATGAATCTTCGACAGCCAAATGCAAACGAAGCGACAGGGACAGTGAACCGTTCGCGGGACGTTGTTCCGATGTCCGGCATCTGTACCCGCTGCTTGGACGGATGCAAAGGCAGCTGCGAGATCTGGCTCTCATCGTTCAGGGGCAGGGAGGTCCTATATCCCGGCCCGTTTGGTGAGGTCACCGCAGGTGCTGACAAGAACTACCCGATCGATTACTCGCACCTCAACATCCAGGGGTACGCAGTGGGAGCTAAAGGGCTCCCCGAAGGCACCGAGATCGGTCCGGATACAGCGGTCTTCACAACCGTGAATACCGAGACCGAGTACGGCTGGAGCAAGAAGGTCAAGATGCGCCTGCCGATCTTTACCGGGGCACTGGGTTCGACTGATATTGCACGGATTAACTGGGAGCACTTCGCTATCGGCGCTGCGATCTCTGGTATCACGTGCGTGTGTGGTGAGAATGTCTGTGGTGTAGACCCGCAGCTCGAGCGCGACAGCAAAGGTAAAGTAAAAAAATCACCAGAAATGGATCGCCGGATTGACGTTTTCAAAAAATTCCATGAGGGATATGGAGAAATTCTTGTTCAGATGAACGTGGAGGACACCCGGCTTGGAACCGCGGAATATGTCGCATCCAAACATAATCTGGATACAATCGAGCTTAAGTGGGGACAGGGTGCCAAGTGTATCGGCGGAGAGATCAAGGTTCGTTCGCTGGAACGTGCCATTGAACTCAAGAAACGCGGCTACATTGTCCTTCCAGATCCGACGGTAAAAGAGAATCAGGCTGCCTTCAAGGCAGGTGCGATCAAAGAGTTTGAGCGGCACTCCCGGCTCGGGTTCGTCACAAAGGAAGGATTTCTAGAGGAGATCGACCGGCTCCGCAATATCGGATTCAAACGGATTACGCTGAAAACCGGTGCGTACTCCATGGTCGAGCTCGCAATGGCAATCCGCTACAGTTCGGAAGCGAAGATCGACCTTCTCACAATCGACGGAGCACCAGGCGGTACCGGCATGAGCCCGTGGCCGATGATGAACGAATGGGGCATTCCGACATTCTACCTGCAGGCACTCGCGTATGACTTCGCTGAAAAACTCTCCAAGAAGGGGATGCGAGTCCCGGATCTTGCGATGGCGGGCGGGTTCTCAGATGAGCCCGGGGTGTTCAAGGCACTTGCGATGGGCAGCCCATACTTCAAGGCGGTATGCATGGGCAGAGGGCTCATGATCCCCGGTATGGTGGGCAAGAACATTGAGAGGTGGATCAAGGAAGGCGACCTGCCCAAGACCGTTTCCAAATTCGGCAACAACATTGAGGAAATCTTTGTCTGCTACGAGGAGCTGAAAGAGAAGTACGGCTCACGCATCAAGGAGATCCCGATGGGCGCGGTTGGCATTTACACATATACGCAGAAGTTCAAAACCGGGCTCCAGCAGATCATGGCGGGGAGCAGGAACTTCCGTCTCTCGACCATGACCCGGGATGACCTTATGGCACTTACTGAGGATGCAGCGGCCGTATCCGGCATCGAATATGTCATGGCAGCCCGGTATGATGAAGCCATGGGTGCACTGCTTGATTGAACTAACAGTATTGTGTGACAGCAACCGGAACCTTGTTCCATTTCACTTTTTTTTATTCTGAATACCCTCAGTTCAATTCGTTAATGTACCTGGTCCGATTTCGAATGTTGAGGTAATACAGACAGAGTTTAAAAGACTGATAAGGGCAATTTTTAAAAAATACTGATGGATAAAAAATTATTTTGTTTTTGGCTCTTTTTTAGTAAATGCTTCAAGGATGGAAAGGGTGATCCGTGTACCGAGTGTTGGCTGGAGTGATTCAAGCCAGAGAAAGAATCCGACTTTGGATGGAGTCGGGCGCTCGAACTTGAAATGTCCGTCTTTTGTCTGGACCATCTTCAGGTACTCCTTTTTCTGGCGGGATCGCAGGTAGATAATCAGTTCGTATCCCGGAAGATCGGTGGCAATGATCGCCTTTGAGTAGAATTTTGAGAAATCGGAAAATTCGATCCGGTTCCCCTTCACTGACATTCCATAGGATTCGCACACTGCCTTGATGCTTTGGGGGAAGAGCGCCCCATACAGTACTTTCTTGACGAGCTCATCGGTGCTGGCAGCTCCTTGTGGTTTCCGTGCTGGCCCATTATACGTAATGCGTGAAAAGATCTGGCTTTTTACCTCTTCGTGGAATTTGCGGTAATCAAATGGTTTTTTGAATGTGAAATCCGTTGCGAGCACCAGTTTTGGGTGGTTTTCAGGTTTTGTGTACAGGATGCGGGGACGGTAATGCTTGACGATTTTCTTAATTTGTTCGCAGGAACTGGTGAAGATGATTGCGTTCTCTTTTGCTTTTGCCAGCCGGCGAACGACAGAATAATTGGATATGTCAATGGATGAGATAAGTAAAAACGGTACCGTTTTCTGGTTATAGAGGTACCCCAGCAGGTTTTTCTTGAACTGGATCTCCTGTTCAAATTCCTTGAGATCCGAGGGGGATGTCACAACTTCGGCAAAGGCCACTTCATTGTCGCTTGTAACAAGCAGGAGGTCAAACTCGGCAAGGTCCTGGCCGTTCCCGCGTATGACGATATCCCCGTACTTCGAGTAGAAAATCCCGTTCTGGCCAAGCTGGGCAAACTTCTGCTGTTTCGGTGCATCTGCCCCTTTGCGTGCGAGGAACCTGATCCGGTCTGACTTCTGCGAGATATCCAGAAACATTTCATAGATAATCGCTTCGAACCATCGCCCCTCTGCCGTACGCATCGGTTCGATATCCGGCGAGAACAGTTTCCTGCGTTCGAGCCGGTTCATGTGTCGCGTGGCATTGAGGGCAATCGCCGCAGTGGGTTTGAAATTTTTAAAATTACTGCTGAGCCATGGAATCATTATTAGTATACAATCTCTGTCTGCAAAGTAGATAACAATCTGCTTTTATTGAAAGGATTGAAAGGATTGATTTGACCTTTTGTAATAACAAATTTCAAATAGTATGGAAATACATTTCCTTCGTACCTGAGTCATGCAAATAAGTTGCATGGAACGGGTATGGGAAAAAGGGGGAGTGAGAAATGCCAAAAGTAAAGGAAATTACCGGCATGGCTCCATTGCCACATTACGTAATGCCGGATGAATCGGAACCCGAATATGAACTCATCCTGGAGCAGTTGCAGAACTATCGCAAATCCCTGATCGGCTCATCGTTCTATTATGTCAGAGCCGGTGATGAGCGGTGCTGCCTGTGCAGAATTGTGCATGGCGGCGGAAAGGTGTTCTTCCACGAAATGGTCGACCACCAGAAACATGGGATCAGTGATGAGGATATCGAAGAAGCGGTGAAATTTGATAATGGATCGTTTGCATTGCCCGGACACTACCACATTTCACCACGGATTGAACAGAAGCTCCGGGTATTGTACGATATTTAATACAATTTTTTCAAGGGAATGTATCGTTAAGACAAAAAATCAGATGAATGTGTAACGAATGCAAAAAATGAATCTTGTGATCTTCCAGCACACTCCTGAAGAAACGATGGGATATTTCGAAACAATCTGCAGGGAATGGAATGTTCCTTTCGATTACATCAGACTGTTTGAAACAAACGAGGTCCCGAATATCAAAACAAGCCATGTATTGATTTTGGGAGGTCCGATGAGTGTGAACGATACGAGGACATATCCCTATCTTGCTGATGAAAAAATGTGGATCCGTTCATTCGTAAAATCAGGAATCCCGGTATTGGGTATCTGCCTCGGTGCACAACTGATTGCAAATGCTTTTAGCGGGAAGGTGTCTGCCTGCGAAGAGGAAGTGGGCTGGCGTGAGATTCGGCGTATCGGAACCGGGATAATAATGGACGTTCCTTCAACGTTCAGGGCATTTCAGATGCATAGTGAGACATTTGATATTCCCATTAACGGTAGGATTCTATGTGAAGGTCAAAATGTCAGGAATCAGGCATTTGATATCGGTTCTGCAACCGGACTGCAGTTCCATTTTGAGATAACAGCGGATCTTGTCCAGAACTGGATCAGGCATCTATCATTGGCAAAAAGAGATGAGATCTCTCATGATACAGATGTCTTTCTCGCAAATAGTCATATATGGTGCCGGGCAATTGCGGAACGGTTTTTTAAAAAAACTGGGAAGAATCATCGATGAAAAAAAATTTAAAAAAATCTCTCGGGTGTAAGATTTGGATCAGGAAATTGGCACAGGAGGATTGAATGTGTATTCCAACTTCTTGTGAGACAAGAAACGGACCTGCCATCAGAGCTGCTAAGAGGGCACTAGAGACACGCAATGTAAATTATGTCTTGATCTGGGTTCCTGAAGAGTCTGA
>CAIULN010000087.1 GCA_903900025.1 uncultured Methanomicrobiales archaeon
CCACGTCGTTGGCTATGCTGAACGTGGTCAGCGCCCCGCGAGTCATCAGCGTCTGCTTGCCGATCTGCACTATGTCCAGCAGCTTGGTGGGGCTGGAATCCAGGTCCACCATGTTGCCGGCCTCCTTGGCCGCCTGTGTGCCCGTGTTCATCGCCACGGCAACGTCCGCCTGGGCGAGCGCGGGGGCATCGTTGGTGCCGTCGCCGGTCATCGCAACCATCCGCCCTCCTGCCTGGTATTCCCGGATCAGTTTGAGCTTGCTCTCAGGTGTTGCCTCCGCGAGGAAATCGTCCACGCCGGCCTCGGCGGCGATGGTTGCAGCGGTGAGCCGGTTGTCACCGGTGATCATAATTGTCTTGATACCCATCCGGCGCAGCTGGGCAAACCGTTCCTTGATCCCGCCTTTAACGATATCTTTTAAGTGGACAACCCCGAGTGCCTTTCCGTTTTTCGTCACGACGAGCGGAGTCCCCCCCGCACCGGCGATGGTATTCACTGCCTGCCTGAGAGGGTTGGATACCGCATTGCCGCATTCGGTAATGTGCCTGAACATAACATCTGCTGCACCTTTCCTGATACGCATAGGTCCACAATCAACACCGCTCATCCTGGTCTGGCTGGAAAACGGTATGAACTGCAGTTCAGGGGAAGTCCCGGAAGCCCCCACCGTCCTGCCCCGCAACCCGTACTTCTCTTTGACCAGTACAACAATACTGCGGCCTTCAGGAGTCTCATCGGCAAGCGATGCGAGTTGTGCAATCTTTGCGAGATCCATGATGTCGGTATCATCGACCGGGATCAGTTCAACAGCCTGCCGGTTGCCAAGGGTAATGGTACCGGTCTTGTCAAGGAGAAGAACATCCACGTCTCCTGCCGCTTCGATAGCTCTTCCTGAAGTTGTGATGACATTGCGCCGGATCAGCCGGTCCATGCCGGCTATGCCGATCGCGCTGAGCAGTCCGCCTATAGTGGTCGGGGCAAGGCAGACAAAAAGGGCGACCAGCACCGTGATCGTGACCGGGACCCCGGCACCTGCGACCTTCACGCTGTTGAGTGAGAACGCGTAGAGCGAGGCACAAACCACGATGAAGACCGAGGTCAGGCCGATAAGTAGGATATTAAGAGCTATCTCGTTGGGGGTCTTCTGCCGTTTTGCGCCTTCGATGAGGCTGATCATATGGTCGAGGAACCCTTCGCCCGGGTTGGCACTTGCCCTGATGATGAGCCAGTCTGAGAGGATGACCGTGCCGCCGGTTACAGCGCTCCTGTCGCCGCCGGATTCACGAATCACCGGTGCACTTTCACCGGTGATCGCACTCTCATTTACCGACGCGATGCCCTCAACGATCTCCCCATCGACCGGGATGGTATCCCCGGCCCTGACGTAAAAAAGGTCCGACCTGCGAAGCGTTGAGGAAGAGAATACGGTGAAGTCTGTCGGGGAAGGCTCCCTCCCCTTCTCGATCTCGTACCCGAGAAAGAGTTTTTTTGCGTCGGTGTCCTGCCGCATCTTCCGCAGGGACTCGGCCTGCGCTTTTCCCCGGCCCTCGGCTAGGGCCTCTGCGAAATTGGCAAAGAGGACCGTGAACCAGAGCCATGCAGCTATCGCACCTATGAAGCCGGCCGGTGCCTCGCCGTGCCCGCCCAGTGCCTGCACCCAGAGGAGGGTTGTTATCACGCTGCCGATCTCCACGGTGAACATGACAACGTTGCGGTACAGGGTCCGCGGGTCGAGTTTCAGGAATGCATCGATGAGCGCACGCTTGTAGAGGGCGTACTGTTTTTCCGACGAGGTCCTGCTGCCGGTATGATCAACCATGGATAACACCTCCTGCGATCATGGTGAGATATTCGACGACGGGGCCAAGCGAGAGTGCGGGAAGGAAACTGAGCGCACCGACGACGATCACGACGAAGACAAGCCAGACGATGAAGAGCGGGCGGTGATCGCGGAGCGTCCCGTCGCTAACCGGTACGATCTTCTTTGCGACAAACGATCCTGCGAGCGCAAGCGTGATGATGGCGACAGCATAGCGCCCGACAAACATGGCAAATGCCGTCATGAGATTGTAGAACACACTGTTGGCCGACAACCCGCCGAACGCGCTGCCGTTATTCTGGGACGCGGAACTGAACGCATACAGGATCTCTGAGAACCCATGCGGCCCGGGATTGAGGACCGCCGATCTCCCGGGGTCGGTGAGGACCGCAACAGCCGTGAGGCCGAGGATGAGGAAGATCGGGATGAGGATGTGGATCGTGGTGAGGGTCATCTCGTACGGTTCGATCTTCTTGCCGTAGAGCTCGGGGGTCCGCCCGACCATCAGCCCGGCGATAAACATCGCGAGGATGACAAAGATGAGCATACAGTACAGGCCGGAGCCGACACCCCCGAAGACGACCTCGCCCAGCTGGATATCGAACATCTGCACGAACCCGCCGAGCGGCATGAACGAATCATGCATCGAGTTTACGGCGCCACAGGATGTCACGGTGGTGACGACCGAGAAGAAGGCGGACTGCACGACGCCGAGCCGAACCTCCTTCCCCTCCATATTCCCGCCCGGCTGGAAATGGGTAGGGTTCTGGTCGATGCCGAGAGGAGTGAATGCAGGGTTGCCGTTCACCTCCGACCAGATGGTGATTCCGACAAGCGGTACGAAGATGAGGGTCATCGCGATCAGGATGGCGATCCCTTTTCTCGCCGACCCGATCATCTTGCCGAAGGTATAGCAGAGCGCGGTGGGGATGATGAGGATAGCCAGGACCTCGAGGAAATTAGAAAATGGCGTGGGGTTCTCGAACGGGTGGGCCGAGTTGGCATTAAAGAAACCTCCCCCGTTTGTGCCAAGAACCTTGATGGCGATCTGCGATGCGGCAGGCCCGAGGGGGATTGACTGGGTGGTGACGAGCGCCCCGTTGCTGTCCCTGACCGGGTCAAGGAGAGGGACGGTGACGGGCCCACCGAACGTCTGGACGGTCCCCTGAGATACAAGCACGAGCGCGATGATAACGCAGAGGGGGAGCAGGATCATGACGCTGCGGATGAGGAGCACCCAGAAATTCCCGATCGTCGTCGCCGACCTGCGCGAGAAGCCGTAGATGAACGCTATGAGGACTGCCATTCCCACGGCTGCCGACATAAAGTTCTGGACGGCAAGACCGATCATCTGGGTCAGGTAACTGACGCCCGTCTCACCGGCATATACCTGCCAGTTGGTGTTGGTCGCGAAACTGACCGCGGTATTGAGCGAGAGGTCCCACGGGACTGCACCTACACCGGCGGGGTTGAGCGGCAGGAGCTGCTGGACGCTCTGGAGCAGGATGACAGCAGCGATCCCGATCACGGAAAAAACCATCAACGCGACGGCAAACATCTTCCAGTCCATCTCTTCGCCGCTGTTCACTCCCGAGGCCGAGAGGATCCACCGTTCGACCGGATCGAGAATGGGGGAGAAAAATGTCCGCTCACCGTTGTACACCTTTGCTATGAATCCGCCGACCGGGACGATAAGGCAGGTGAGAATAACGAAGAAAAGTATCAGCTGGATCCAGTCCGTCATTCTCAGGCCGAAAATTGGTGGTGAGGGAACTTCCTGCTGCCCTGCCGA
>CAIULN010000088.1 GCA_903900025.1 uncultured Methanomicrobiales archaeon
AGATCCCCTTCTCGTCGAGGTGAGATCCCATGGTGACGGCAGCGACACAGGAGTTCGCGTCGCCTGAGATGAAGTCACCCTTGACGAGTGGCCAGCCACTTGCTGGTGATTTCTTGTTTGCCATATTACCCCACCTTGATCAGCTGGAATGCAATGACTCCTGCAAGGAGTAGTCCGATGGCAAGCCCGTACCAGAACGAGTTCATGCTGCCGGCAATCTTGAGTGACATGTCCCTGTTCGGGAATGATGCGAGGAAATTGCCCTGCCCCGAAAGCATGTTCACCAGATCGTCAACAACCCCTTCGAGCACTGCTACCTTTTCGACAACGGGGGGTAATTCACCGGCAGTTGTAATAAGACCGATTAATGGGTCAGCAACAAGCCCGTATTCCGGAAGTACCTGAATGTATGCCATGTCAGTGTTCCTCCACATCGGGAATCGGTTTTGAATCGAGCCATGCCGCTGCGTCGCGCTTGCCGAGTTTCATGTACTCGGAGTACGTATATCCCCACCCGACCAGTGCCACGATCAATGAGATCAATGCCGATCCGGATGTGATCAGGGCAAAGGACATAAAGGTTGCCACGATCATGCTCAGAAATCCGCACTCGGCGGTAAGCATGAGCATGCGGTCCTGTGTCCAGCCCGGTCCCAGACATGCGTTGAACGGGTGCTGGATAGCAATGGCACCGAGCATGAATGCTGTCGCAATCAGGCTTCCACCAATGAAGGATACCTGGAAGCTGGGCATGACCTGTCCAAGGAACGTAACCGAACCTGACGTAAGATTAGCAAAGGTAAAACTACCGGTCATCAGAACGGCGAATCCCATGAGTGTGAATGCACCAACAATGGCGAGCTCCGTGAGCGACTTGACCATTGTCGGTATCTTCATGTTCAGGACATCATTTGAGAGATAGCCGATGATCAGACCGATTATGGCTGCGAGCACGAGAGCGACGATTGGCGCTGCGATACCGAATTTGGTCGCAAGCAGCATACCCATCACACCGGATCCAAATGCGATCATACCCGCCGACGGCACACCGGTACCGATACCGTAACTGCACAGCACCTTGATGGTATGGCTGCCCCAGAGGAGTGCAGCGACCACCGCAAGTCCGCCGAAGAACGAGAACATCTCGGTCTTGGTCACCACGTTCAGGTACGACAGGTAGAGACAGACAAGGCTGGCTAAAAGACCTGCCACCATGATCTTGGTGTGCGGGATGCCCCCTGCAACAACTTCAATTTTAACTGTCATTTCTCCACCTCACATCACCACGATCAGGATCGCAACGAACCCGCAGAGCGCCGACGCGACAGCGGACGCGACAACCGCCCTGGGCCACCGCTTGAACTTCGGATCATGGGGACCTTCGATTGTTCCTGTGATGTTGTACGCAGTCAATACCGCGTTCACAAGGAACATGCCGACAGCGAATATGCCGGCTGCCGAGATTGCGATCGGCATGATCTGTGACTCGGTTGCGTTCATCATGCCCGGGAGCGTCGCCTTATACA
>CAIULN010000089.1 GCA_903900025.1 uncultured Methanomicrobiales archaeon
ATGGCGCAGGTTTGCTAAACCTGTGTCCCCTTGGGACTCGAGGGTTCAAATCCCTCCCTCAGCGCTCAAGAGTTAATCTCACAACCGAGGGGATTGGATGGCTCAGGAAGAAGACATAAAATACTTTGTACGGATTGGCACCACCGATCTGGACGGCACGAAATCTGTCCGCGTAGCTCTCACCGGCATCAAGGGTGTGGGCAGGCATACGTCAAGCGTTATCTCCCGTATGGCAAAGGTCAATGAATTTGCGACGCTTGGGCGTCTGGATGATGACGGGGTCAACCGGCTTCGCGCTGTCATCGACCAGTACGGCACGAAGGTACCGGCATGGATGACAAACCGGCCCAAGGACGTCTATACCGGCGAATCAAAGCACCTTCTTGGCGCTGATGTAGCCATGGCAAAGGACGATGACGTCAATATGATGAGAAAGATCCGCTGCTACAAGGGTATCCGCCACGAGACGGGGCAGAAAGTCCGCGGGCAGCGCACCAAGTCCACGGGCAGGACCGGCGCGACGGTAGGTGTGAAGAAGAAGAAAGAGGGAGGCGCATAAAGCCATGGGATACCCGGGAAAGAACCATAAGGCATACCAGACACCCAAACGCCCTTGGGAAAAGGCACGGATTGAAGAAGAGACCCGGCTTGTCATTGAGTACGGGCTGCGCAACAAGCGCGAGGTGTGGAAAGCACAGAGTATCCTGCGCAAGTACCGCAAGGGGGCACGCAACCTGCTCGCCCTCATGTCGAGCGGAACGGACCGGGCGCTCTTTGAAACGAAGCGGTCCGAGCTGATCATGTCCATGCAGCGTGCAGGGCTGCTCGGTCCGGATGCGGACATCGATGACGTCCTCTCGCTCAAGGTCCCGACGCAACTTGAGCGCCGGCTCCAGACGCTCGTGTACCGCAAGGGGCTTGCACGTTCGCCAAAGCAGGCACGCCAGCTCATCACACACGGGCACATTGCAATCGCCGGCAGGCGCGTGAGCATCCCAAGTTACCGGGTAAGCCGCAGTGAAGAGACACAGGTCAGCTATTACGGAAAATCTCCTTTTACAGGCGACTCCCATGCGGAGAAGGCAAGGATCACAAAAGCCGCAGGGGTGAGGTGAAATGGCAGCAGGTGAGAAGGAGAAGTGGGGCATTGCGCATATATTCGCCTCTTTTAACAACACGATCATCACCATCACCGACCTCTCGGGAGCCGAGACGGTGACAAAGAGCTCGGGTGGCATGGTGGTCAAGCAGGACAGGAACGAAAGCTCGCCGTACGCGGCGATGCAGATGGCGGCAAATGTCGCAGCCGCGGCAAAAGAGAAAGGAATTGTCGGTGTCCATGTCAAGGTGCGTGCACCGGGACAGGGGAAGCAGCGCAGTCCCGGGCCCGGCGCACAGGCAGCGATCCGTGCACTTGCCCGTGCCGGCATGCGAATAGGCAGGATTGAGGACGTCACCCCCATCCCCCACGACTCATGCCGTCCGAAGGGGGGCAGACGAGGAAGGAGAGTGTGATGGAGATCCAGTTTTCCAGCCTTGATGATACTCTTGCGCGGTTTACCCTCGGGGGGGTACGACCATCGTTTGCCAATGCACTGCGCAGGGCGATGATCTCTGAAGTGCCGACGCTTGCAATCGACGATGTGCGGATCTACGACAATACGAGCGCACTCTTTGATGAGATGCTTGCCCACCGGCTCGGCCTCATACCGATCAAAACCGACCTTGCCACATACTCCCGCAAGGAAACCTGTGCCTGCGGTGGTGCGGGCTGCCCCAGCTGTTCGGTGACCTATACCCTGAGTGTCGAGGGCCCGAAAACGGTTATGTCAGGAGACCTTATCCCTCAGGATCCAGAAGCGATCCCGGTACATGACAACATTCCGATTGTAAAACTCACCAAAGGGCAGAAGCTCGTGCTCGAGGCGCGGGCGGTCCTCAACACCGGAAAAGAGCATGCAAAATGGCAGCCAACGGTCATCTGCGGGTACAAGAATTATCCGGTTATAGCGATCAGCGATGTCTGTGATGCATGCGGGATGTGCGTCGAGGAATGCCCGCGGGAAATCCTTGCTTCAAAAGGAAAAAAGGTGGCAGTTATCGAAGAGAAGCTCCCCGAGTGCTCCATGTGCAGGCTCTGCGAACGGGCCTGCGTGGCAACAGGCATCGGGGACGAGCCGGCGATTAAGATCAGCGCGGAGCCCGGCCGGTTTATTTTCGTGGTTGAGGGGGACGGGTCATTTCCCGTGAAAGAGATCATGCAGTGGGCGATACAATATATCAAAGGACAGTCAGACGAGCTGGAAAAACAGGTACGCGAGATTTCAGGGGATGAGAAGAAATGACAAGAACCGTATCAAAGACAAACCCCCGTCTTACCAACCTCATTTCGCTCTTAAAAAATACATCACGCGAGAATGAGGCAAAGATCTGGCGCGAGATCGCAGGCAGGCTTGAGACATCGAACAGAAACTACGCCGAGGTCAACCTGTCCAAGATCAACCGCTACGCCCAGAACGGCGAGACGATCATCGTCCCCGGCAAAGTACTGGGCAGTGGCGCCCTTTCACAGTCCGTGAAAGTGGCGGCGCTGAACTTCTCGGCATCAGCGACGAGCAAGATCAGGGACGCGAAAGGGCAATGTATGACAATCGAGCAGCTGCTGCAGGACAATCCGAAGGGAAGCGGTGTCCGCATCCTGAGGTGAGTATACGATGGTAACAGTCATTAACGGCGAGGGGATGCTCTTGGGAAGGCTTGCAAGTGTTGTTGCGAAGCGGGCGCTTGCAGGAGAAGAGATTGCGATCGTCAATGCAGAGAAGGCGATCATTTCAGGGAGCCGTGCACGGGTGCTGGGAAACTACCAGCACAAGCGCAGCCGCGGTTCGACCGGCTGGGGCCCGTTCGTTCCGCGCAGACCGGACCACCTGATGAAGCGGACGATCCGGGGCATGCTCCCGTACAAGCGACCCCGTGGCGTGGACGCGATGAAACGTGTCAGGTGCTATGTCGGTGTTCCCGTCGAGTTTGCAGGGGAAGAGATGGAACTGCTCGATGAGGCACATATGGACCGGCTGAACAATGCACAATTTGTTACCCTCGGTGCAGTCTGCACCTTCCTGGGGGCAAAGTTCTAACGGAGGGTTTCTATGGTCAAGATCATCAACACAAGCGGAAAACGCAAGACGGCAATCGCACGGGCGACGCTCAAGGCAGGCAAGGGCATCATCCGGATCAATTCGGTCCCGCTGGATACATACGGGACCGAAGTAACAAGGATGAAGATCTCTGAACCGCTCCTGATTGTGCCCAATGCGGTGAACGGTATCAATGTTTCCATTGACGTGGAGGGCGGCGGTGTGATGGGACAGGCAGAGGCGGTCCGCACGGCACTTGCGAGGGGAATTATTGAATGGCACAACGATCCCCAGATGAAGGATGCGTACCTGACGTACGACCGGACGCTGCTGGTCAATGACTCGCGGCAGAAAGAGACGAAAAAGCCGCACGGACGCGGGGCCCGCAAGAAGTTCCAAAAGTCTTATCGTTAGGATACAAGAAATGATGTGAGGTCGACAATCGTGATACCCGTACGATGCTTTACCTGTGGAAAAACAATCTCCACGGCATTTGAAGAGTTTAAACAGCGGCGGGCTGCAGGTGAGGATCCCAAAAAAATCCTCGATGACCTCGGCCTTTCCCGCTACTGCTGCCGGCGCATGCTGCTCACGCACAACGAGATCATCGATGAGCTCAACCCGTACCAGTGAGGATGAAAAAAAGGGGTCGTGGGGTAGCCTGGACTATCCTATTGCGTTCGGGACGCAGTGACCTGAGTTCGAATCTCAGCGACCCCATTTTGTAAACCATTTTGAGGAAACCGTATGCAGAAACTAATGTATACCCGCTATGAACGGGCACGGATTATCGGGGCCCGTGCCCTCCAGATATCAATGGGTGCACCACTGCTCATCAAAACCCAGAAAATCGATCCGCTCGAGATTGCGATCGATGAATACACCCAGAACATGATACCCATTACCGTGAAGAGGAAGTGACCACGTCTATGACAATCATTGAAGCAATCGAGCTCCGGGTAATCCTCGATAGCCGGGGAAATGCGACCGTCGAAGCTGACGTCCATACAACCAATGGTTTCGGCAGGGCAGCAGCTCCCGCCGGTGCAAGCACCGGGTCACGGGAAGCCAAGGTCAGGCCCCCGACGGAGGCGGTGGAGGGTGCTACAACACATGTCCTTCCCGCGCTCATCGGCATGGATGCCTCCGATCAGGCAGGATTTGATGAGCAGATCCGCGACCTTGACGGGACTGCGGACTTCTCCGGTATCGGTGCAAACGTTGCCGTTGCGCTCTCGCTCGCAAACGCGAAAGCTGCCGCAGCATCGGCAGGAATGCCGCTGTTCCGCTATCTTGGCGGGGCCTTTATTGCCGAGATGCCGCTCCCGCTCGGGAATGTGATCGGTGGTGGTGCACATGCACAAAACGCGACCGAGATCCAGGAGTTCCTCGTGGTCACAGGCGACGCTGTCGATGTGCAGGAAGCGGTGTTTGCCAATGCCGCAGTGCACCAGACCGTAAATGAACTTTTAAAGAAACGGGGCAAGTCATGCGGCAAGGGTGATGAGGGTGCATGGGCACCGCAGATCGACGACGCACTCGCATTTGAGATCGTCGCCGAAGCCTGCAGCTCTGTCGCCGACGCGATGGACGTTTCAGTGGATATGGGTATCGATGTTGCAGCGAGCCAGCTATGGAATGACGGGCAGTACCACTACCGCGACCGGAAACGGACGACCGAAGAGCAGGTCGCTTACATTGCCGAGCTCGTTGACAAGTATGACCTTGTCTATGTGGAGGACCCGATGCATGAGGAGGACTTTGCCGGCTTTGCTGACCTCACCGCACAGATCGGCGACCGCTGCCTTGTATGCGGGGACGATATCTTTGTCACCCAGACGGAGTTTATTTCAAGGGGTATTGACATGGGGGCGGCAAACTGTATACTCATCAAGCCCAACCAGGTGGGCACGCTGACCGACACGTTCGATGCGGTCAGGCTTGCCCATACCCACGGGCTGGACACGGTGATGAGCCACCGTTCCGGAGAGACGACTGACACTACCATCGCACACCTCGCAACTGCGTTCTCCTGTATATTCCTAAAGACCGGCGTGGTTGGCGGGGAACGCATTGCAAAACTGAACGAACTGATACGCATAGAGGAACAGTTATGACCCAAGTTAGCGAGATGGAAATTGAATTAAAAGAACCGCTCGTTCCTGTCGAGGATTACCTCGCGGCAGGTGTCCACATCGGCA
>CAIULN010000090.1 GCA_903900025.1 uncultured Methanomicrobiales archaeon
TGACCGTTACCTCAAAGGCGGCGCGCGAGAGCACGCTCTCCTTCTCACCGGCGATCCCGTGCCTGCCGATCTGCTTGACCTCCCCGTCCATGCACATCATATCCGCAACGAGCATGATGTGGCGCACATCGACAAGGATACCCTGTTCGCCAAGCGTTGAGAGGGCTTCGAAGATGATCGCATTGCGGGCGGCTTCGATGCCGAGCACGGAGGCAGCTTCGCTGATGTTATTGGTCCGGGTGCGCGTGGTATCGACGCCGGCAACCTCAAAGACATCTTTTAGGTTGGAGCCTTCAGTATAAAGGATGTACTCTCCGGTCTCCTTTCTGACCACGACCCGCTCGATGTCATCGATGCCCTGCACGATCACGGCCCTGACATGTTCGGCGAGCTGGAACAGGTTCTGGTAACTCTCCTTGTCCTTGGGCAAAAAGACGATCGTGGCATTCTCCTCATCAACCTTGTGCTCGAAATCGCGGTAGTGCCGCCGGTCGCGGATCTTCCGTGGCGCGATCTCCATGATCTCTTTGGCGGCGATCTTGCGCTTGTCACAGACCTTGGTGTTCAGGTGGACAACAATCTGCATGTTCTCCATGTCAGTCGTGATATCCCCGAACTCGTGAAGGGGTGCCGCCTCGATCTGCCAGCTCACCTCACGCGCACGGTCACGGTCGTTGACGTACTCCTGTTCAAGGTGAATCGTCATGGTTGGCGTGCTGGGCTCTTTTCTTGCGTCCATAATCTCGATGAGGCGCGGCAGTCCCAGCGTGACGTTGATCTCGGCGACACCCGCATAGTGGAACGTCCGCATTGTCATCTGGGTGCCCGGTTCCCCGATCGATTGTGCAGCGATGATCCCCACTGCTTCGCAGGCCTCGATTCGGGTGGACTGGTATTCCCTGACCACGCGGTCAAAGATCTGCTTGAACTGCGTGTCAGTGAGTTCTTTTCCGTCAAGGAATGCACGCATCTGGTCCCTGGTCTTCTGGGGGAGTGGCGCCGCCTCAATCTTCTTGTTATACTTTTCCGCAACCATCAGACTTCCTCCTTGAGAATGCTCTCGACGATCCCTTTCACATCCACGGGTTCACCGAATGCGCTCTTCGTGGGATCGGTCCCGTCCTCACCGTACTGGAACTGGATGATCCTGCCACCGGTCGTCCGCACCGTACCGTCATAGGCGACCTTGAGGTCCTGCAAAGCGTTGATCATCCTCCGCTGCAGGTACCCGCTCTGCGATGTCCGGACTGCCGTATCGACAAGCCCTTCACGCCCGCCGATGGCATGGAAGAAGAACTCGGTCGGGGAAAGCCCTCCTTTGTAACTGTGCTTGATGAACCCGTGGGCATCAGCACCGCGGTCCCGTTTGCGGAAATGCGGGAGTGTACGGTCATCGTATCCACGGATAATGCGTTCGCCACGCACCGACTGCTGCCCGATGCATCCGGCCATCTGCGTCAGGTTCAGCATGGAGCCGCGGGCGCCGCTCTCCGCCATGAGCACGGCACTGTTCCCGAGCCCGAGATGCCTGCCTGCAATCTGACCGGTCTGGTCGCGGGCCTTGCCCAGCACCTGCATGATCTGCATCTCCAGTGTCTCATCAACGGTACGTCCGGGCATCGGTTCAAGCTGCCCGTCCTCGTAGATCTTGATCCTGCGATCGACGTCGAGCACCGCGTTATTGAGGACATCCTCAATCTGCCCGTACTCGGTCTTGGACAGGTCCTCGTCATCGATCCCAAATGAGAACCCGTCAAGCATGATTGCGCGGATCGAGAGCTTGGTCAGGTCATCGATGAACTCCGCCGCCTGACGCATGCCGTACTGGCGGATGATGCGGTTCACGATCTGCCCGTCGAATGCACCGATTGCCTTCTTGTCAATGGTACCGGACTCAAGTTTGCCGTCAAATATCCTGACATATGCGTCGCGCTCGCAGAGCTCCTTTTTGCAGGTGTCGCAGTTCTTGCAGGAACTTGCACGGAAGACCATGTTGAGCTCTGGCGGGAGGATCTGGGAAAAGACCTGTTTGTTGCTCCAGAGTTCGACCCCGTCCACCTCTTTTGCTGCCGGGGGGAGGTGCTCGATTCTGGTGAACCGGATCAGGTAGAGGACTTCTTCTTTGGTAAAGTGCCGCATTCCATGCGTGAGCATGAAGATCCCCGAGACATGGTCGTGGATCCCCCCGATGATCGGTCCGCCAAACCGCGGGGAGAGGATATTCTCCTCCACCGAGATCAGGATATACGCCTCCGCCCGCGCTTCTTCGGTCTGGGGGATATGGAGGTTCATCTCATCCCCGTCAAAGTCCGCGTTGTAGGGCGGGCATACCGCGGGGTTGAGACGGAACGTCCTCCCGTCCATCACCTTGACACGGTGTGCCATGATACTCATCCGGTGAAGTGAGGGTTGCCGGTTAAACAGCACCACATCACCGTTACGGATCTGCCGTTCCACCGTCCATCCGGGCTCGATCATGTCCGCAACCGTGTCCTGGTTCCCGTCAGCAAGCCGTAAGCGGCGGTTGTCAGGGCGGATCACATAGTTCGCTCCGCAGGGAGCATTGACCGTAGGGCGGCCCGGGCCGTTCCTGACAATCTGCTTGAGATCCTCGATGTTATAGGTCGTGACCCGGACAGGGATCGTCATCTCGTTTGCGACGGCGAGCGGGACACCGACTTCTGTTACGCTGATATTGGGATCCGGGGAAATGACCGTACGGGAGGAGAAGTTTACACGCTTGCCCGAGAGTGATCCCCGGAATCGCCCGTCCTTGCCCTTGAGGCGCTGGGAGAGCGTCTTTAAGGGCCGGCCACTCCGGTGGCGTGCGGGGGGACACCCGGCCACTTCATTGTCGAGATAGGTGGTCACGTGGTACTGCAGCAGCTCCCAGAGATCCTCGATGATCAGCTGGGGGGCTCCTGCATCCTGATTCTCCTTGAACCGCTGGTTGATGCGGATGATGTCCACGAGCTTGTGGGTGAGGTCATCTTCAGAGCGCTGCCCATTCTCAAGGATGATCGAGGGGCGCATGGTGACCGGCGGTACCGGGAGCACTGTCAGGATCGTCCACTCGGGACGGGCGACTGCCGGGTTGATCCCCAGCGAGATCAGGTCTGTATCAGGGATCTTCTCGAGCCGGGCGCGGATGTCTGCCGGTGTCAGTTTATGTTCGACTTTTCTCCCGTCCTCAACGAGCACCTCAGAGAACATCGTCGGCTTTTCAAAATTGATCTTGAGCTGCTGCTCTCCGCAATGGGGGCAGATCCGCTCCTTTTTCACGTCCTTTTCCGAGATCTGGTCACCGGTCTGGTCGTCATCGGTACCGACCACCTTCTCCACCTCGTCCGGGGAGAGGAGGATCCTCCCGCAGGCGCGGCAGGATACCCGGAGGAGTTTTCTGATCAGGCGCGTGTAGCCGACATGGATGACCGGCTTTGCAAGTTCGATATGCCCGAAGTGTCCAGGGCACTCGCTTGCCTTCTGGTCACAGGTCTTGCACCGGAGCCCTGGGTCGATCACACCGAGATTGAGGTCCATCAGACCCTGCGGGTAGGGAAAACCGTCATCGTCATAGGTGTCCGCCCAGATAATTTTTCGTACACTCATCTCGCGGATTTCTTTTGGAGAGAGCAAACCGAATTCAATTTTTCCGATTCGTTTTGGACTTGGCATGGCACACCTCGTTAAACAACGTCCTCAAGTTTCAGCCGTGGGGCAATCCCCATGCTCTTCATCTCGTCCAGCAGGAGTTTAAATGCGTAACTCATCTCGACCGGGTAGATGTCCGTCTCGTTGCCACAGGCAAGACAACGGGTCATGTTCCGTTTGCGGTCAAGCATCGCGACCATGCCGCAGTGGGCACAGACGTACTCCATCACCTTGTCGGATTCGTCAAGCAGGCGCTCTTTGAGCGCCATCGCGGCACCGTGCCCGATCATGACATCACGCTCCATCTCGCCGAACCGCAGGCCCCCTTCCCGGGCCCTGCCCTCCGTTGGCTGGCGGGTGAGCACTTGGACCGGGCCCCGCGAACGGGCGTGCATCTTTGAGGAGACCATGTGGTACAGTTTCTGGTAGTAAATCACGCCGATGTAAATGTCAGTGGAGAAGGGCTTTCCGGTGATGCCGTCATACATCACTTCCCGCCCGGTGTGGGAGAAACCGAGCTTTTTGAGCGACTGCCGGATCGGAGTCTCCAGCTCACCACCGAATGCGGTGCCATTGATCCGCCGCCCTTCGAGCGCCCCTACCTTGCCGCCAATCATCTCGAGCATGTGCCCGATGGTCATACGGCTCGGGATTGCATGGGGGTTGATGATCAGGTCGGGCACCAGCCCGCTTTCGGTAAACGGCATGTCTTCCTGCTGGGAGATCAGCCCAATCACACCTTTCTGCCCGTGGCGGGAGGCAAACTTGTCGCCGACTTCGGGAACGCGCAGGTCACGGGTCCGGACTTTCACGAGCCGCGAGCTGTTCTCGCCCTCCGTGATAATGACCGTATCAACGATACCGTGTTCGTTGCTGCGCATCGTCACCGAGGTGTCGCGGCGTTTTTCGACCGTGATCAGGTCGCTTGTAGGTTCCTCAAGGAACCGCGGTGGCGAGGTCTTGCCGATCAGGACATCCTTTTCTGCAACGATCGTCTCGGGGTTGATGACCCCGTCCTCGTCAAGGTTTTTATATGCTTCGGAACCATGGGCGCCGCTCACGTCCTCGTCAGGGATCTGGATCCGGTCCACCTGTCCGCCGGGATACCGGCGTTCTTCTCCTTCGTAGGTGCGGAAGAAATGCGAGCGGCCGAGCCCGCGGTCGATGGACGCCTTGTTGAATATGAGTGCATCCTCGATGTTGTAGCCCTCATAGCTCAGGATCGCCACGACAAAATTCTGCCCTCCCGGACGGTCATCTGAACCGATCAGTTCGGAAGTCTGGGTGCGGGTGAGCGGCTTTTGCACATAATGAAGCAGGTGCCCCCTTGTATCAGGCCGCAGTTTCATGTTCGCGGCACCAAAACCGAGCGCCTGTTTCACCATGCCGGCGCCCATGGTTACACGCGGGCTGGCGTTGTGCTCTGGGAAAGGCACGTGCGCCGCACCAATACCGAGGATGAGGGACGGGTCGATCTCAAGGTGGGTGTGTTCAGGGATCACGTCATCGGGGTTCATGGCGATGAAAAGGTCTTCTTCCTCTTCGGCATCAACAAACTCGAGCATCCCGTGCCGGACAAAGTGGTTAAAGTCGATCTCATGCCGGGAAAGCTTCTCCAGATCTTCATCGCTGAACTGGGGTTTTCCGTCCTTCAAAACGATGAGCGGGCGGCGGGCTCTGCCCCGGTCGGTCAGGATCACCACATCGCCGTTATACTCCTTATACGAAACATTCACTTCAGTTGATATGGCTCCCTGCCGGCGCATCGAACGGATATTCTGGACCAGCCCTTTCCCGTCTTCGGCAAGCCCGATCAGCGCGCCGCCAACAAATACACGGGACTTCTTCACCGGACCTCACCCCGTATCTTCTCAACGCCAAGGGAGTGAAGGATCCGCATCACTTCTTCCTCGTTATCGATCCCCTTGCTGATCTCCACCATCTGGGCAAAGTTTTTCACAAGGCCACAGTTCGGGCCTTCGGGCGTCTCGCTCGGGCAGATCCTGCCCCACTGGGTGGGGTGCAGGTCCCGGGCTTCAAAATGCGGCTGGGAGCGCGACAGTGGCGATATGACGCGGCGCAGGTGGGAGAGCACGCTCATGTGGTCGACCCTGTCGAGCAGCTGGGAGACACCGGTCCTGCCGCCCACCCAGTTGCCGGTAGCGAGCGGGTGGAGCAGGCGTTCCGTCAGCACATCGGCACGCACTGCCGTGGCAATGGAGAGATCACGGTGGCGCATGCTCGCCCGTTCAAGCTGGTACTTGATATCCCGTGTCAGCCGGTTTAACGAGATCCGGAAGAGGTCCTCCATCAGGTCACCGGCTAATTTCAAACGCTTGTTGGAGTAGTGGTCCTTGTCATCGATCCGTCGCTTGTCCAGCACGAGGTCAAAGCAGGCCTCCGCCATCCGCCCGAGGAAGTGGCCCTTTGCGAGGCGTTCGCTCTGGATTGCTTCGAGATACCCATCGTCCCCCTCCTTGAGGGTCCCATGCTGGTAGTTCAGGTGGGGCAGGAGGTAATTGTCCAGCACGAACTCGGCCCGCTTGCGCTGGTAGTCCTTGGTCTGGTTCGGTGCCAGTTTCTTTCCGACGTACATGATGCCGCCATCGACAGAATCGCACTCGCTCTCCTCAAGGTTCTGCATCATGAACGTGAGGATCTCCTCGTCGGGGGAGACCGCGTTGACTACCGCCTGGTCATTGGTCATCCCCAGTGCCCGCATCAGGTCAACAAACTTCAGGTGCCCGGCAACCGACGGGAACGAAACCTCGAGCAGGTTCTTCTTGTTCCGCTCGACAACGACGAGGGCACGGTACCCGCGGAACTGGGAGAATACCTTTGCCACGTAGATGCGTTCGTTGTACCGCTCGGTGAATTCCGTCATGATCTTGTTGGACGCAAGGTCCTCAAGGGTCATCAGCACCCGCTCGGTCCCGTTTACAATAAAATAGCCGCCCGGATCAAAGGCGTCCTCCCCATGAGCAACCCGCTCGGCATCATTCATGCCATAGAGGTTACACGAGACGGACCCTATCATGATCGGCAGTTGCCCGATCGTCGTGATGACCGGTCCCTGGCGGTCGCTGCCATGGGCCAGCGTTAAGCCGAGATGGATCGGCGCGGCATACGTGAGGTTCCGGAGCCGGGCTTCGCTCGGGTAGAGTTCGCCCTGCGACCCGTCCGCTTCCCGCACAAGGGGCTTTTTCACCTCAATCGTGCCAAGCTCCACCCATACCGGCTCATTGTTCTTCCCGCGGTTCTCGATGTCTGTCTCGATGACCCGCTGTTCGTCCACGACCTTCTGGAGGTTGTGGGTCAGGAAATGGTTGAAGGAGTCAAGCTGGTGCCGCGCAACATGCTCCCGTGAAAAATATGCTCGTGACAATATACTTCTCTCAATCAGAACGATCAACTCTTGATTATTTCTTCGGTCTTCTGATCACAAGACGGTACGATTCAGCCCTGCCGGCCGTGTGGCTGATTCTCACAATGCGGATGACGTCGTCGACTTTTGCGCCAATCGCTTTCACTGCAGGATCGTCATGGAAAATTTTAGGTAATTGTTCAGTGGTAATAGAGTAGTGGGAAAGCAGCTTTTTTACTTCCTCCTCACCCATTATGATATGTTCAGGCACCATGATGTGCTTCATTACATTCAGTTTGGTGCTCATCAAAAGACCCCCCCTATCGATCATGTTTCCTCTCCGATGTATCACGTTTTAAAAACCCCACGATTCAATTCGTGGCAACGGGCCCGGAGGGATTTGAACCCCCGACCACCTGGTTAAAAGCCAGGCGCTCTACCGGACTGAGCTACGAACCCCCAAGGTAAGACGTACAGCATTATTACAATGCAGGAAAAGTATATAAACGTTCTTCAATTAATAGAATAATTTTGAGCTGGTCTCTTTGGTACCGTTCAGGCCTTGTCCGCGAACTGGTCGTTAATCTCTTTTAACCGCGCCTCGCTTGCACTGATCTTTTCCTCCAGTTTCGCAATGGCCGTGCGGTCAGACGGGGGGACATCCCTGCCTGCGACCTCCATTCCACTGGAGGCACGCAATACCGTGAGCAGGTTTTTGTCCACCTCAATATTTTTCCGGAGTGAGGAGTATTCCTCGACCGTCTTTGGATCCAGCCCTGCACTTTTTGCGACCTGTATCTCCATCTCGACGTCCCTGCGCCGTTCAAAGATCCTCTCGATCGATTCGAGGAACTGGGCGGGGTTCACCGGCTTTGAGACAAAGTCGTCGATGCTCATGCTATGCTCCTGTGCCTCATCCGGGGTGATCTTCTTTGCCGAGAACATGAGTACGGGGATGTGTTCTGTGCTGGGATTCTCCTTGAGGTGTTCGAGCGTCTCCCAGCCATCCATCGGCTCCATCATGATGTCCAGCAGGATGAGGTCGGGTTTCGTTGTCGCAAGGAGGGCGAGACACTCTTCACCGCCGTGGGCGGGGATTGGCTGGTAGCCCTTGCGTTTCAGAAGCGCGAAAAGCCCGTCAACGATATAGGGGCTGTCGTCCACGATCATGATGGAATCGTTCATCCGTCCTCACCTCCTGATGATCTCATCAGGTCCTGCCGTGAACATAAAACAGGGCAGCATCATGCCCGGGTGGCAGACCATGTATGGCATCGCCCCTCTGTACCGTGTCACTTATTACATATTGCTGCAACAATTTTAACCTGTTGCATTCTTTGACACTACACCCGACAGCTCGTTCTTTATCTGCTGGAGCCTGTTCTCCTGGAACTTGATATTGGTTTCCATACTTTTTATTGCACGGGATATTTCGTCAGAAACACGCAATTTTACATCATTGATATTGTAGGTTGTTTCAAGGATCTTCAACAACCGTTTGTTGACATCAATGCTTTTGCTCAGGCGTGCGTATTCGCTGATCACCTGATCATCGAACCCGGACTGGTGTGCGATGTCAACATCAGATTTGATCGCCTGCCTGCGGTTGAGTACGTGTTCGATCGCATCATAGAGTTCCCGATGGGTGATGGGTTTTAACACATAATCCTCAATGTAGATCCCGTATTCCTGTGCTTCAGTCGGCGTGAGCTGTTTTGCCGTGAGCATGAGGACCGGTATCTCCTTTGTTGATGGATTTTCCTTGATCCGCTCCAGCGTCTCCCAGCCGTCCATCGGCTCCATCATGATGTCCAGCAGGATTAGGTCTGGGGTGACCGTCTTGAGGATCTCAAGACACTCTTCCCCCCCGTACGCTGCGACTGTGCGGTACCCGCCCCGTTCCAGCATCGTGACAAATACATCGACGATGAACGGGCTATCGTCAACAACCAGAATCGTGTACATCAAATCACCTCCCCGATCGTCACTGCAATAGACAGGATCTGGTCATGCACTTTTGACGGATCTATCCGGTTCGACAGAATCGCAGTAATGAGGAAATTGTCACCGGCACCCATGACCATAATGGATGCATCCATCCCCCGAATTGTGACCGAGTCCATGGAATGCATTTTGATAATGTTTGCCGCGGATTCTGCAGACGCAAAGATCGTTGCAGTCAGGGCGCCTAACCACGGTTCGTTCAGTTCCCTGTCCAGAAATTTTCCTGCGACAATACCATCCCTCGAGACAACAGCACATGCCATAACGCCATCGACACCATGAATTTTATCGATAAAACCGGAAATTTTGTCCTTCAGCATGGTATGCGCACCCAATACATCAACCTGTGGTAATTCATAATTATTATGGGTAGGTTATATACATATCCTTTTGATTTATGGCGTTTTTTTGGGGATAATTGCCAAAGTTTATGGGATAACGGGAACGGCCACACAAAAATCCCCACCACCCATTCTCCGGCAGATTTGCCTGAGCATGCCTGCTGATTCGTACCGTCCTGTGCGGTTTTTCCCGCCCTGACTAATAGAATATGATTAAATATTATTCAGCCAACAGATTATAAAACCGGAGCAGGGATGGATCGGGCGTACCATATGACGTCAGAGGGCAGGAATTCTGATACCCGTGAATTGCAGCGTGTTCCGGTGCATAGTGTCCTGGTGAGTCCGTGGCATACGAAGGGTATATCCTGGTGATATTCGGTCTTGCGATTTTTTTCCAGCAGTTCATCATGTACCTCATGTATGTGAGGATCAAACAGTTGCTGCGGGAACTGGATACTATCGAGGGAAAGATCAAGATCAATGACAGTGAACTGGAAAACCTGATGCAGCGGGTGGAGGAGTTCAAACGCATTAATTACGGCGATGAGTGGCAAAAATAATCCTGTAAACTTTTTTTGTAAGGATAAGTTACATAAGCCATCTGCACGAATAGTATGAGAGCGGGGCCATAGGGTAGCCTGGCCATCCTAGGAGACTGGGGGTCTTCTGACCTGCGTTCAAATCGCAGTGGCCCCATCATTTTTTTATGGGGGAACATGGAACTTTCCGATACCTGCATTCACTGCCTTCTGTCCCGGGTGCGCCTCGAGTGCTCGCTCACCGGCGCATCTTCTGATCTCACGCAGGATGTGACCGCAGAGTGCCGGCAGCTCCTTGAGGGTTTCAGAGGGTCTGATCTCCCCCACCCCCGGATCGCAAGCCAGATCCACCGCTTAGCCTGCATGAGGTCAAAAAATCCTGACCCGTTTAAAGCCCTCAAAAAAGAGGGGAATGCAGAGGCCCTCGCCGTCTGCAGGCACGTCAGAAAACGTCTTGTGAGCTTCGGTGACCGGGTGCTTGCGAGCGTGATCGCCAACACCTTCGATTACGGGGTGAAGGATCATACGGTCAGCAGTGACTTTGGGGCGTTTTTCGAACAGGAGTTTTCCCGGGGACTGACGATTGACCATACCGGTGAAATCCTCCGCCACGCAGAACGCGTGGTCTACCTGACTGACAACTGCGGTGAGATTGTTTTCGACCGGCTTGTCGTCGAGGAACTGAAAGAGTACGGTTCCCATGTCACTGTTGCGGTCCGCGATGCCCCCATCCTGAATGATGCGACGATGGACGATGCACTGGCGCTCGGGTTCGATCGGATTGCCGACCAGCTCACGACAACCGGCGGCGGAGCAGAGATCGGGATCGACCGGAATAAAATGCCCGCGGACCTGTCGGATGCCATCGATCGGTGCACGATCATCATTGCAAAGGGGATGGCAAACTACGAGTCGCTCTCCCTCTACGACGGGCTCCCTCCGGTTGCCTATCTGATGGCGGTAAAGTGCCGGCCCGTTGCAGACGATGTCGGCGTGCCGGTCGGGTCGAAAATCGCACTGCTCCGGATGGAGCATTGACGATTTTCTCCTCTTCGCTTTCGGCTCAGAGATCGAAGATTGCCATGCTACGGATGTAGCACAGGCAATCTTCTCAACCTCACCTTCGGTTCGGTGGTCGAAGATCGCATTGGTACGTTCGTACCATCGTATTTTCTCAACCTCACCTTCGGTTCGGACGTAAAAAATCGCAATCTGACAGACCTGCCCGCCGGGTTTTTTATCCGTGCTCCGGACGCGATCATCCTGAACCACAATGGCACAGAATTGGTGCAAAATTGTCACTATCCCATACTATTTTCTTCAGAAACACTGATCACTGATCATGGTACCGCTAGATGGTATGACGCTCGGATGGCTGCTCATCGTAACTGGCGCCGTGCTCCTCCTTGTCGAAGTGCACAGCCCGGGTTTTTTTGCCGCTGTACCGGCGACAGTGATGATTGTCCTTGGCATCATGGTCCTGCTCGGGATCGATATTTACAACTCCGGCTGGGGCGCGATCGTCGGTGTCACGGCTGCGATCATTGCAGGTGGACTGACGGTCTGGGTGTACAGCAAGATCACCCCGAACGAAAGCCCGACAACCATCAGTCGCGACTCCCTGATTGGTATGGAAGGGCGGGTGAAAACACGTGTTGACGACACAACAATTTCCGGTAAGGTTCTGATTGCAAGCACTGAATGGAGTGCCCGCTCAACCGGACCCGAAATACCCCCGGGAAAAAAGGTAAGAGTTGTTGATTCACAGGGTGTGCATATCGTTGTAGAAGAGGTGAAATAACATGGCAGTTATCGAGACACTTATCGTTATTTTTTTGATCCTTGTCATCGTCGCCATTTTTGCAAA
>CAIULN010000091.1 GCA_903900025.1 uncultured Methanomicrobiales archaeon
CGGCAGCGCCTCCATGAGCACGTCCTCACGTTTCATGTTGTGTACCTCCCGTTGATCTCCACATATTTTTCGGTCAGATCGCATCCCCATGCGGTTGCCTTTTCTGCTCCTGCGGCAAGGTCGAGTTCGAAGATGACTTTCCTGCCATGCATCGCGGCTTTCGCTTTTATTAAGTCTGCGACAATCTCCCCCTTCTTCACCAGAGTGTGGCGGTTTGTGCCATCGCTTATCCAAAAAGAGACGGCATTCGGGTCAAATGCAACCCCCGCCCGGCCGGCTGCAGCCACCACCCTTCCCCAGTTCGGATCTTCCCCATAGACCGCGGTCTTGACAAGCGGCGAACCGATCACCGTGCGGGCGACCTCCGCTGCCGCTTCCTCGTCTGGTGCTCCCCTTACGGTGACTTCGATCAGCTTCGTCGCCCCTTCACCATCGGCCGCGATCTGCTGCGCCAGCGACCGGCAACAGTCCTCAAGCGCTGTACAGAATTCGTGATACTTCACCTTTCCCGCTTCCCCGGTCGCCGTGCAGAGTGCGATGTCATTGGTACTGGTGTCCCCGTCAACCACCACGCGGTTGAATGAGCGCCGGGTCGCCTGCATGAGTGCCCGAAAAAGCTGCTTCTGACCCATGGCTGCATCCGTGTAGAGGAACGCAAGCATCGTTCCCATGTTCGGGGCGATCATCCCGCTGCCCTTGGTGATTCCGCCCACCGAAAAGCTGCCGGTATCAACCAGCGCATGCTTGGGAAACGTATCGGTGGTCATGATTGCCTGTGCAGCTGCGGTTTCGGCAGACTCGCTGCTCATAAGACCCTTTGCGACATCATGGCACTGGCGCCCGATGAGGGGGAGATCAAGGTACCTCCCGATCACCCCCGTGCTCGCAACGCCGACTGAGTCAGGCTCGATATCGAGCGTTTCGGCTGCGATCACGCCCATCCTTTGTGCATCGGAATAACCCCTGGTTCCGGTATAGGCGTTTGCGCACCCGCTGTTGGCAATCACCGCCTCCAGCTTCCCCTTTTTTATTCGTTCCCGCATGAGTTCAACAGGGGCTGCCCTGACAAGGTTTTTTGTAAAAACCCCGGCCGCAACGCCACTCGCCCGGATGAGGGCGAGCCCGAATTTCCCTTCCCTGATACCGTTTGTCGTGACTCCTTCAACACCGCAGATGCTTTTGTATGTCACGAGGAATCGCCCTCATTTTTACTGTCGTATGACATTCCGACACCCTGCACAATGTCCGCCCTCGTGATGATCCCGACAAGCTGTTTTCCCCGGATCACCGGAAGTCGTGCAATGCCCTCTTTGAGCATCAGCGATGCTGCCGCTTCGATATCCATGTCCTCGGTTGCAGTTACAACGCGGTGTGTCATGACTTTTTTTACCGGTGTGTCGCCGATGTTCTGCAGTGCATGTTTGGTCTTTTCCCAGTTGATGAACTCGCGGACAGGTATCTCGATGACCTCGAGCGGGGAGGGGAGCCAGAGGTCATCAGAAATCCGCCCGGTTTCAAGCTGTGCGATGATATCGGACTCCGTGAGCATTCCCACCAGCTCGTTTCCCTCCAGTACAGGAAGTCCCCCGATATGATGTTTCCTGATCAGGGCGACCGCATCGCGAAGCGGCATAGTGGTACTACAGACAACGGGATTTTTTGTCATTATTTCTTTTACAAGCATCACAACCACCTATGGCAGTACACCGGCATGGACAAGGCCGTCTGTTTCGGCAAATCCACACATCAGGTTCATGTTCTGGATTGCCTGGCCGCTCGCACCCTTTACCAGGTTATCAATTGCAGAGACTGCCACTACACGGTACCCTTCTGATTCAACCATGATGTCGCAGAAGTTGCTCCCCCGCACCGCGGCAAGCGATGGCTTCTGGTACCGGACAAAATATTCATTCTGGTAATATTCGCGGTAGATCCTTTCGACTTCCTTTGTCTCCAATGGTTCATTGAGGAGGATATGGGCGGTGGTGAGGATGCCCCGGTTCACCGGCACAAGATGCGGGGTGAAGTAGCAGCGTGCCTTTGAGCCAAGGAAATCCAGCTCCTGCTTCATCTCTGCAAGGTGGCGGTGGCTTGTCCACTTGTACGGCCCGACATTATCGCCAACGTTGGGGTAATGGGTTGTCGCGGAGGGATTATCTCCCGCCCCGCTTACTCCGGTCTTGGAGTCAAAGATTACGGTATGTGCGTGGCGGGCGAGAGGCGCCGCGGCAAGGGTGGCACCCGTGGGGAAGCAACCGGGATTTGCGACAAATTTTGCATTAACTACCTCCTTTCTGTGGAGTTCGGGAATCCCGTAAGGTGCGGCAAAATAATCGGAATGGGGGACACCATACACCTTCTCATAGACCTCTTTTTTCAGCCGGTAATCTGCGCTGAGATCCACCACCTTTATGCCACGGGAGAGGAGCTTTCCTGCATAGGCCATCGCGGCAGTGTGCGGGACCGCGAGAAATGCAACATCGGCATCGATCGCTTCGGTATCTGGGTTCTCAAATGCCAGATCCGTAAATCCATTCAGGTGGGGATGAACTGAGACGAGCGGAGTACCTGCAAGCTTGCGGGATGTTGCACAGGTGACCTCCGCTGATGTGTGGTAGTACAGGAGCCGGACCAGCTCACCACCAGCATACCCGGACGCTCCGATGATCGCAACCTTCATGCATCAGTATTTTTCAGCAAAAAATTTAATTCTTATTGATGTTTTTTGTATCTTTTTGGTAATTTTCCCATAAATGCAAAAAAAAACAGAAAACAGTGCCGGATCTGATGCGCGGATCGGATCAGGCCTGTTCCAGTCTCCGCTGATAGATGGTGTGGAGGCGCTGCGCAAGCAGCTCGATCCGATGGCGATCTTCAAGTCCTTCAAGCAGATCAGGGGGCAGTGCCCCCATGCCTTTGCAGGCTCCAAGGTACGCCCCGCAGGTGAGCGCGATTGTATCCGTGTTGCCACCGACATTGGCGGCAACCGTGAGGAGGTCGGAAGGATGCTGATACCGGCTGATCAGAAAGAATGCGAGCGGCAGTGTTTGGTATATCGAGATATCGTGCCCGATCTTGAGAACGGCAGTTTCGGTGTCGGCCCCCTCCCGCTCAAGCATGAGGGCGTTGCGGATCCTCCCCCCCAGGATATCATCCTCGACAGATGCCTTGCGCTCCGCCTGCTGGATGGCATCAGCACTTCCGTTGAGTGCATGGTAGATCAGGACCGTAAGTGTTGAGACGGCTGCGTGGGCAGCCTCATGCGTGTGGGTGACATTGGAGGCACGGACGGCACGTTCGACCCCTTCGGAAATTCCTGGATATGCAAGGGCAAAGGGTATGGCAATGGAGAGGCAGCCGGCGGTCGTTGACTTGACGCCGCTGAGCGTCGGTTCATCGCGGATCATGTGCTCGCAGGCGGCAGAGATTGAACCGTCCGGGAACCTGAGACCGCCACGGGCATAGAGCTCCCTGAGCGCCACGGCATACCGCTCCTCGTTGAATTTTCCATCAGCAAGAAGGGTGCCCACCAGGATCATAAGCTGCGTGTCATCCGTATATTGCCCCGGTTGCAGCTTCGCATTGGGGTGCCCTTTATACGCCCGGCGGTACCCGTACCGCATCTTCTGCAGGTTTGGCGACGTGCTCTCATTGGGCATACCGAGCGCATCGCCAATTGCCGCCCCCAGCATGCACCCCTTGAACCGGTCAAGCATTGATCTAGTTTTTATAAACCCGATAGATAAGGATTCGTATCTTTTATCTTCTGAAAAAATGCGGGTTCTCCGGTCTTTCATTCAGTCGATTATCTGTGCACACAATTGCTGTAAATCTACGAAGAATGCGGCTCTGCGCCACCTGCCGACCACTTTCTATAAATAATTGCTTTCACATGATTAATAATGACAAATAGGTGATGCATGGCAGACAACTTTGACGTCAAACTTGTTGAGGAGATGAAATATTATACACCGAGTCCGGAATACAAACGAAATTCCTGGATCGGGGATTACCAGAAGGAGTATGACGAGTTCCTTGCAGACCCTGATGCGTTCTGGAGCAAGATGGCACAACAGCTCGACTGGATCAAGCCGTGGGATGCTGTCAGGGAATGGAACTACCCCTATGCCAAGTGGTTCAGGAATGCAAAACTCAACATCACTGCAAACTGTCTTGACCGGCATGTCAATAACCACCGGCGCAACAAGGTCGCCCTGATCTGGCGTGGGGAGGGTGGTGCAGAACGTATCTACACCTACCAGAAACTCCTGTCCCACGTGATGCGCTTTGCAAATGCATTAAAGAAGATCGGGGTGAAAAAAGGCGACCGTGTATGCATTTACATGCCGCTTGTCCCGGAGCAGGTGATTGCGATGCTTGCCTGTGCACGGATCGGTGCAACACACAGTGTGGTATTCGGGGGATTTGCCGCAGCCGCACTGAACCTGCGGATTCAGGACGCAGAAGCAAAGGTCGTCATAACCGCAGATATTGCAGTCCGCCGCGGGAAGGCGATACAGCTGAAAGCAATTGTCGATGAAGCGCTTATTAACGCCCCCACGGTAGAGCATGTCATCGTCCTCCGGAGGAAAGACCCGCCAGTTGATCTCCACCCCACACGCGAGCTGGACTTCTATGCGGTGATGGAGGGTGTTTCCGATGAATGCCCACCCGAAGTTATGGACGCGGAGGATCCGCTTTATATTTTATATACGAGCGGGTCCACGGGAAAACCAAAAGGGGTTGTGCATACCTGTGGCGGGTACATGGTCGGGACGTATTACACGAGCAAATATGTCTTTGATATCAAGGACAACGACATTTTCTGGTGTACTGCTGATCCGGGCTGGGTTACCGGGCAC
>CAIULN010000092.1 GCA_903900025.1 uncultured Methanomicrobiales archaeon
AGCGTTGCCTGCATGATCCTGCCGACAACACTCTCCGAGTCGTTTGCAATGGTGTCGCCGATGTATGCCTTGCCGAGGTTTTCGGGGACATGCACCTTGAACCAGCTCTTGGCTTTCCAGCCCTCTACTCTTCTTCCAACCTGTTTCTTTGCCATGTAATCACCTACAAAAATCTGAAAATCTCTTGTGGTTCGCCGACCAGTGTTGCCACGTTGTCCGGCCACCCGTCCATATCCAGCCCTTTCTGGGCTAAAAACGCCGCTGTCCAGCGCTCGAGCCCGACGCCCGAACAGCCGGACCAGCAGTCTGCACCGCTCTGGATCTTCACGTTGAACCCTTTTGGGTATTTGTCGCCATTGATGCTCACGTTCTGGAACTCGAGCCAGTTCTCGCTGTACGGCAGGTACGCCTCGTAATCGGTCGTGCCGACACGATCGCCGCACCCGCAGGCACCCCCTTCGACAGCCTGCGGGGCCTTTCCAGTACCGACCATCCCTTCCTGCGCCATAAACCACGGGGTCACCCGTGCGCACCGCCACTCGAGTTCGAGGATCTCCTCAAACACGTGATGATACGCTTCGTGGAGTCTGTCCGCCATGTCCACGGTCTGTTCAGCGGTCCCGAGCCAGACGATCTCGATCCGGTGGAACTCGTCCACCCGCTCGATCCCGTGAATGCCGCCGCTCTCGTACCGGTGGGAGGTGCCGCTGCGGTCAAAGACTTTCACCGGAAGGCTGGCAGTGCCCAGCGTCTCACCCTGAACGAACGGCCAGAACGATGGGCACTGGGCGTAGCACAGCCCCCCGATCGGGCCGTCGATCTTATCGCGGATCATCTCAATGGGCACCTCACCGGTCACCTTGAAGTAGTCACCGACATCCTCCCAGAAGGCGGGGTCGCGGGTTTTTGGGGTGCACACATAGTAGATCTCCGGGTAAACACCCTTGGCGTGCCCGGATTTCATCCAGACCTCCCACGGCGTGAGCTTGGGGAATATCATCTCGGCAAAGCCGAGCGGGCGGATGATCTGTTCCACGACGATCTGCTCGAATGCACGGAAGAGCTGCACCGATTGCGGCCCGTGGATCCACTGGCCACGGGCAGCTCCGTGCCGTATCCAGTTGCGCTTTACCATCTCTTCGGTGGGATCCTTGGTGAACGGTCTGGGTCTTTGTGCACTCGCGAAGATGAGCTCCCAGTGCTCGCCCTTGCCGCCGTAACCGGATGCCTGGATCTTCTCGTCGATGAGTTTGAGGATCCTGTCCGGCACCCTGTTCTCAAGGTCTGCCGCACTCACCGCAAGGTCGAGCGAGAGCCCGTCCTTTCTGATATCAAAGGACCTGATGAATGGTACGTTCGGGATGTGGATGCCGTCAGGGATCTCCCCGGTCATCGTGATCCGGTACTCCCCGATTGAAATGCCCCGCAGCCCAAGCCGGAACTTCCCCAGCGCGGTGGCGATCTGTTTTCTGAACCGGAAGAGGGCGTCGTGTGCCCGCGTATACGTGCCGCTTTCAATCGCGAGCCTGATACCATTTGCTTCCACGCTCCAACTTGTGATCCTGCCCACTTCCCGCTCGTCAACCCCTTTGGGAACGCCTTTTTTAAACAGTACGTTGTTCGATTCTGCAACGGTTTTTTCAACAGCGTTTGTCGCTTCTGCCGACAGGTCGCTGTTGAAGGTAAGGTCTGCGGTCAGTGCGAAACGAACGAACATGTCTCCTCCGCTATTGCCAGATTCATCAGATAGTCATCCACCGATGCGATCACGGATCGCAGCTGGGTACCGGTGATCCTGGTCTTTACTTCGTTTTTTGTTGCAACCGTCTTCATTGATCGAAGGTTGTCGGGGCGGATCGCCTTTGCCACACAGGCAGGGAGCCGGTGTGTCGTCATGATAACTCCGTGGACCTGCATCATGCCGCCACCGCCTCATGCCAACCCTTCCTGAACGCATCAAGCCGCATGCAGGGGATTTTCGCGCCCGCCCGGTACCTGTGCCCCCCGCCGGTTCCCCCGCATGATTGTGCGAGCATTCGGATCACTGACCCGAGGTCCGTATCGATCGAGGGGGAGCATCGTGCCGAGATCCGGCATGTTTCACCGTCCTTGGCAACGACCGCGACGGGGGTTAAGCAGGTGGACTGGCAGGCGAGCACATCTGCGACATCGCTTGCGAGAACCGCATCCCCGACTTCGTATACGCCATCATGTGCCGGTGCAGTGCCTGCCGCCGTGCGGATTGCGGCGATGACGTTCAGACGGTGCGTCCGTGCAATCTCCCATGCAGCCTCTACATCACGGCCATACCGCATGCACAGTGATACGCCCAGATCCCCCTGCCCTGATTTCCCGCAGGCATCGATGACCGATGCGAGTGCGTGGGCATCGGGGATTACCTCGCGTTCGAGTGCGTAGGTGTCGCCATAGATCTCCTCTACACAGCTGGCATCCGCATGCGGGATTATCAGCAATACAGAGAGCGAGAGGAGCAGGTCAAGACGCAGGATGTCCTTTCCGGCTGCCTGTGCCATGATCGCGTTCACCGCTTTTTCATCCCCGCTGATGCCATCAAGGTACGGGTTGATTGCCGTGAGCCACTTTTCCGGCATGTCCCTCCCCGCGAGCCGCAACCCACGGTACGGGTTGATGATGCCGTTTCCCACACCCTCGTTGAAGATTTCAAGGTTTCTCCCGCTCAAGGCCTGGTGGTCGCCCATGATTCCCAGCAATGCAAGGCCGGCGAGGTCGCGGTTGTCACCCATGTTCCGGGCAACGATGTACGCCATCCCCGATGCTGAAAGATCGCGGTCGCCGTCAATGCCAAAGAGGCGGGGGTTTGCATGATATTCCCCGGTAAAGTGCGGGTGGTGGTGGTCTATTACCATCGTGCCTTTCGGGAGATCCTCAATGCCTGCACCGAGATCGCAGAGCACATACGCGTGTTCCCTGGAGAGATCTGCTGCGGTAATCTCCTGACGTATCCTGAGCCGGAAGCGGATGCCTGCACGGACCATCGCATGGCAGAGGATGGAGCCGGCGGCGATGCCATCAGCGTCGTGGTGGGCAACCACCTCAACGTACTCCTGCCTTTTTATCTCTTCTGCGACAAGGTTCGCGGCAGCTTCAAGTGACATAGAGATCGGACGATTTATCGTGATAGCAGAATTTCTGCGGTCTCGGGTTTGTATATCCAGCCAACAGGCAGCCTGCCACTCCTGGTGTAGTACTTCACAAGCCGCCGGATCTTCGATTCCATCAGATGGAGCTGCCGTTTGTTGTGCAGGTCGTTCTTGTTCTCGATCAAGTGTTTGCGCAGTCCGAGCGCCTTTTTCATGAGATCACGCAGGTCCTCGGGAATATCTGACTCCATCTTGTGAGCCTTGAGGATGTCGCCGATGCGCTTTCCTCCGGTTACGAGTTTGATGTCAGGGACGCCGTAGCGGTCCCGCAGGATCAACCCGATCCTGCTGCTTGATGCACCTTCCTTCCGGAGGTCGATGATCACTTTCTCAATCCCTTTGATGTCCGTGTTGGACCACGAGGGCGCCTCCTTCCGGTAGGGGCGGACGGAACATGACTTGCCCCTTCTGCGGGCATGCATTCTTGCCATAGTATAACCTCCTTACGACATTATGTAAGTCCAAAAAGAGCAGCGGTCGCTGACTCCCGGTAATCCCAAGCCACGGTGGGCAGTGCACACAATTGCACGTCGGACTTACTTCTGCCAGCACTTATTCAAAAGTGCTTACCTGTATTCTGCTATAAGGATATTAAGAGTATCGCTGGGAGGCAGGAATACTATCCGCTTCGTTGTTTGAGAAGGGGATTCTCAATTGTTCATACCCCTTTCATGGATACCCCTGCCTTTTTACATAAGGAGGAAGAAGGAATATCAGGATGAATAAAATACCTCTCGAAATGAATGACGAGGAATCAGTGATCAGGTTCCGGGACTGTTTTTCAGTACGGTATATCCAGGCCGGAGCATTATTGTGCAGATTGGGGTATACCATTGAAAAAAATTATGGTAAATCCGGAGAAATATCCCCGGAATTACAGCTCCGCCACGAGGCCTTCATCCTCAACTCAATCTTTTCTTCTGTCGCATTTCTTGAATCCACGGTCAATGAGCTCTACTCTGATGCGGCTGACAATGCCTACTTCTTTACCAACGAAAAAAATGAGGCACTTTTAAAAAATATCGGGGACAAGTGGAAAAATGAGAATTACTTTGATCGTACCCCCATGGTAAACAAATACCAGAAAATACTGGTTATCGCAGACAAACCAATGTTCGATGAACATCATTTTGCGTTTTCAAACGTCCGGAACCTGATGGAAATTCGTAATTATCTGATGCATTACCGCCGTGAATGGGTCATTATCCAAAAAGGGCAGGTGCCTGATGCCCGTGAGGAAACGCGGGCTGGAAAATTTGAAAAAATCCTGAAAAACAAATTTATGGAAAATCCGCTGGCCCATAAAAGCCGGCCATTTTTCCCGGATAAATGTTTAGGACATGGATGTGCAGAATGGGCAGTATTAAACTGTCTTGAATTTACCGATGATTTTTTTTTGCGGCTTGAATTACCGGCTCCTTATGATGGGATAAAAAAAGAATTATTGACCAAATAACCTGACTTATTTTTTCTTCTTTCCCTTCTTTGGCCCTTTTGCCATTGACATGAGGTCGATATTATAGACCCCCTCTTTTCCTACCGAGATGATCCGCTCGTCGCCCTTTGCCATTTTCTCAATGTTCAATTCATAGGTGCCGGGCCCCACAATCCGGATGGTCTCGACCCGGTCATACATTTCAACTTCCTTTTTGGGATGGGCTTTGACTTCAAGAACCGCCTCTTTTGTCTCCTCTGCGATCTCTTCGATCGATTTCTCTTCAAGGACGTCCTTGTGGAGCTCCGCCTCCTTTACGTACAGGAACTTTTTACCGCCGCAGCTTGCACAGCCCTTGAGGATCTCGGTTGACCCGTCCTTGTATTCCCGCCCGCACTTGGTACATTTGTGTGGCATTGATCAGACCTGCCTGGTGCGGTTACCCGAAGCGCTCGATCATCATCTCGTAGAGCTCTTCGACATTCTTCCCCTTAAGACTCGAGATGGGGATGACCGGGTGCTGGGGGAAGGCGCTGCGGATCCGTGCCGGTGCGGCTTCTGGAAGGTCGATCTTGTTTGCCACGATGAGAACCGGGAGCTTCCTGCTCTCGATGATGCCCACCATCATGATATTCACCTGCATGAAGGGGTCCAGCGTTGAGTCGAGCATGTAGATGACACCGTCGATGTCCTCGCGCAGCCAGTGCATTGCCTCGGCAACACCCTCTGTCGCCTCGCGGGCACGGATGATCGCCTCGTCCTTGTCAAGACCGAACTCCAAAAATTCGTGGTAGTCGATCCTGGTCGTCACTCCCGGAGTATCAACGATATCGATCGTGACCGTTGCGCCATTCGCACCGGAGATGATGATATCATCCTTCCTGCGTGCCCGCCTCGTCTCATGCGGGATTTCGCTCACCGGACCGACCGCGTCACCCGTCCAGTCGCGGGCGATGCGGTTGGCAAGCGTCGTTTTTCCTGCGTTTGGTGGACCGTAAATGCCGATCCGGGTTCGCTTCTTTTTAAAAAAACGGGAGAGAAGGCTGGAAAACCTCTTTTTGGCTCTGCCGAACGTCTGATAAAATATCTTCATTGAACACCTCAGGGCACATGCCCACCTGTCCTGGAAGGTGGTGCCCTCAACTCGTAAGTACTGTATAGAATGCGTCCTTTATTAGGTTTCTTCTGTCAGAAACGCCTTCTCCACAGCCTTTTATAAACCCTCCTCCGACACTCTCGCGCATGTCTATTACTGCCCCGCATCGATGCATGGCAATTCCCAATCCTTTATATCAGAGTGAATGAGTATTGGTAAATTGTAATCATCAGACCAGAATCACAAGGAGGTGACTCATGAAAAAGACATCCAATGCAATCCGGTTTGAGACCCGGGTGTCACTCAAGGAAGTGATGAAGCGCAACCCGACCACGATCAGCATTGAGGCCACTGTCGCAAAAGCGGCGAAGGTCATGTGCCAGGAAGAGGTCGGGAGCTGCATCGTCATCCAGCGAAACCTGCCGATCGGCATTGTTACCGAGGAAGACATCAACTGCAAGGTGGTGGCAAAGGATCTCAAGCCAAGCAATGTACGTGTGAACGAGATCATGAGCACGCCACTCATCACGGTGAGTGCGGATAAGACGGTGGGTGATGCGGCCCATATGATGGTCAAGCACAAGGTAAGGAGGCTTCCTGTTGTCGATGAAGACAACAAGGTCATTGGGATTGTGACCGTCCGCGACCTCCTTACTGTCTCCAACGAACTCAACGAACTTCTCACCGATCTCATCGAGATCAACCGCGAGGAGCATGTGGAGGTGGGTATGTGCAACCGCTGCAGTCAGATGTCTGATGAACTCAAGCGGGTAGACAATGTCATGCTCTGCGCCCGCTGCCGTGAGGAGGACAACATCACATGAAAGTTGCACAGGATTTCATGGTTGAGATCCCTGTGCTCCGGTTCAGTGACCAGATAACAAAGGCACGGCAGATCCTGCGTGACGAACGGTTCCGTGAAATCTACGTTGTGGACGATGCAAAAAAACTGCTCGGCTACATCGACATCACGGACGGTTTGCGTGTGACCGCGACCAAGTCGAACGTCACGGTTGAAGGGTTCACCAAGGATGCACCGGAAGTGCATGCAGCAGACCCGATTGAGCGGGTGGTCAAGGAGATCAGGAAATTCCATACTGACAGTGCCGCGGTGGTTAACGGGCAGCGGCATGTTATCGGGGGCGTTCTGCTCTCTGACCTGTTCCCGGTCATCATATCACGCCACGAGCTCTCCGGAAGGGTCGGTGACCATATGAGCCGCAACGTGGTTGCAGCGGATGCTACCGACACTGTCCAGCACATGTACACGCTGATCGTGGAGAGCGGGTTTTCTGCATATCCGGTGGTTAAAAAGAAGAAGATCATCGGGATCGTATCGCGGCGCGACCTGCTGCGGGGTGGGCGGACGAGAACCGCACGTGCCCATTCAGGGCATACAACCGTTGGTGAGATTATGACAAAAGAGGTAATTACCATCGGTCCGGACGAGGCGATCAGCACCGCCGCCGGACTGCTCGTGCATCATGATATAAGCCGGCTGCCGGTGATTGACGGTGGATCTCTTGTGGGCATTGTAGACCGCCACGATGTCATCGCCGGTCTTCGGTGAGGCCAGGCCAATGACTGTCCGATGAAGCCCATGGATCTGAACACCATACTGTTTACTATCAACCCGTTATCCCCCCAAGGGGCTAAAAGAAGGAATTTCAAAAAAGAGGAGGGAACATATGCGCAGGAATGACCGCGGCATCAAGCAGGGGGACAAGCTGCTCAAGATGCACGGCAAATTTGACAGGGGACCGGTCGAGTTCAAGTCCCATATCGTACGGCAGGAAGGCGAGATCATGTCGATTGCCACCCGCGATGTTGTGTCGGTTCCACCGACTGCTACCATCATCGGTGCAGTGGAGACCATGACGAAATGCGGGTTCCGGCGTTTGCCCGTGACCGATGCAGGGACCAAAAAACTGCGGGGGATCATTACATCGGGAGATGTGATCAATTTCATGGGTGGCGGAGACAAGTACCGGCTGGTGCAGGTGAAGCACGGGGGCAACCTCATTGCAGCCGTGAACGAGAGAGTCCGGACGATCATGACCCAGCACCTCGAAACGCTCCCTGACAACGCAGGGATCTCAGAAGCGACGGAGATCATCGTTCATAAGAAGATCGGGGGGCTCCCGATCGTTGACGGGAGTGGCGTGCTCACAGGGATTGTCACCGAAAGGGATGTCATGCGGGTGCTCGCTGCGGAGAAGAGCCCCCTTGCTGTCGAAGACGTGATGACCGGTTCGTTGCGGGTTACCCGGCCGGACTGCACGATTGGAGAGGTCACCCGCGATATGACGCAGCACAGGTTCCGCCGGCTCCCCGTCGTGAGTGACGAGGTTTTATATGGGATCATCACCGCGACAGACATCATGTCCTATCTTGGCAGCCGCGAGGCGTTCTCCCGCCTTTCTACGGGCAATATTGCGGAAGTGATGGGACTCCCCGTGCGCACGCTGATCTCCGGGGACCTCTTCACCACGGGCCCCGGCAGGAGCATCAATGAGGCAGCCCGCGAGATGCTGGAGAAGAATATTGGCGCTCTCCCCGTTATTGAAGATACCCGGCTGATCGGCCTTATAACCGAGTTTGATCTTGTGCGGGCATTTGCAGCGGGGTGAGGGAATTGAAGGCATCCGATGTAATGTCGGCGCCGGTCCATGTGATAAGCCCATCGGAGACGGTGGCACATGCCCGCCACATGATGGTCAAGCATCACATCTCCCGCCTTCTTGTCATGGAAGGCAAGGAGCTGTCAGGTATTATCACGAAAAAGGACCTTGCCTACCGCCTCCGGCAGAGCGAGCCCTCATGGCGGCGGCGTCCGATCGACAGTATCCCGGTACGTGTGCTGGCTGTGCCCGACCCGATCGTAGTGGCCCCGGAGACCGGTATACGGGAGATCGCGGGAATTTTTATCGAGCACTGCATCAGCGGGGTCCCGGTCTTTGATGGAGATGTTGTGACCGGCATTGTGACAAAGTCAGATCTCATGAAGTCCGCGCTGATCAGAAGACTTACCTGCCCGGTCGCTGACATGATGGAGGATGTGGCGACGGTGAGCCGGTACCACTCCCTTGATCATATCATTGATGTGATGAGCGAACGCAACGATAAGGTGGTTGTCACCAACAACGACAACTCTATTGCCGGCATTATCACCGAGACCAATCTTGCGTTCTTTGACGACGAACAGAAGATCTCCGGTGGAGTGGAAAGGGGTGTGGCGGTACGGCGAAGGGAACAACCGCGGGGTGAGCGGGGCGGGGGGATACTGTACCTTGCTCCGGTGATTGCCGAGGACATCATGACCTCGCCGGTGATCACCACCCCTCCGGATACTCCGGTGAACCATGCCGTAGTAACCATGAACAGACATCAGATCAACAGCCTTGTGGTCGTCGAGATAAGCGACCTTGCAGGTATCATAAAACGGGATGACATTATCAGGGAAGTGGCGAAATGACAAAAGAACTGGTCATACAAGATGTAATGGTAAAGCCAGTGACCATTGCAAAATCCGCAAAAGTAACCGAGGCGCTCGATAAAATGCTGGATGAGGGCATTGATCCGCTGATTGCTACTCACAATAACAGCGTCACCGGTACGGTTTCCCGGCAGGCGATCGCAAGGAAGCTGGGCAGCAAACAGAACTCCGGCATCGCGCCCACTGCCATCCACGTTTCAAGTGTGGTGGATGAGGACTTCACGAGCATCTATCCCGATGAAAGCATCAACGTGCTTGTGCCGCTGCTCCAGTGCTACAAGATGGTGGTGGTGTATGATGCCGACCACAGGCTCATTGGTCAGGTGAGCGCCGGTGACCTGCTCAAAAAAGTGCAACCGGATGGGACCCCCGAGGCGGTGATGGAGGTTGCGGTCACGATAGAAGCCGATGAACGCGTGGTCCACCTCCGTCGCCGTATGCTGGATGACAATATCACCCGTTTTGTGGTGACCGAGAACGACAGGATTGTCGGAATCGTTACTGAGACCGATGTCGCCATTGCAATGCGGAAGTTCCGGGAAGCAGTCACCGGCAGACACCAGGACCACCGGATCCGCAATCTCTTGGTAAAAGACATTATGAGCTCTCCGGTAATCTCCATCGAACGGGGCGCAAAGGTCTCCGAGATCGTCGACCTCATGCTCAGGAAGAATATCAGCTCAATGCCGGTCGCCGAAAAGGGGAAGCTTGTCGGTATGGTGACAAGACAGTCGCTGGTCAATGCACTTTAAGCAGGGAGAGATCGGGTAAACTCACGGAATAACAGGAGATACACATGTCAAACCAGCTCTTTGTCCGGGATATCATGGTAAAGCCCGTTACGATTGCCAAATCACAGGCGATAACAGAAGCGCTTGACAAGATGGTGGCCGGGGGGATCGACCCGCTCATCGCCCTTTCAGGGCATGAAGTGGTCGGGACCGTCTCACGCAAATCAATTGCAGATAAACTGGGAACTAGGCAAAAGGCACCGATCGCAACGGCCAAGATCCATGTCGCAGGCCTTGTAGAGGCAGATTTTACACCGGTTTCCCCGGATCAGGAGATCACAACGCTTGTCCCCCTCCTCAGAAAGTCCAAGCTGGTGGTGGTCTATGACCAGAATCGCCGGTTACTCGGTCAGGTCGGGTACGGAGAGCTGCTCAGGGCACTCCAGCCAAAAGGGAGTGTGGATAAGGTGATGGAGCCCGCACACACGATCGGTGTGAATGCCCGCGTCCAGCACCTTCAGCACCGCATGGTGGAAGACGGCGTCAGCCGTTTTGTGGTGACCGATGGGAACAAGCTCGTCGGCATCGTGACCGAGACCGATGTTGCAGTTTCAATGCGCAGGTTCCGGGAGAAGGTTGAAGGCCGTCACCAGGATTTCCATCTCCATAACCTCCTTGTACGTGCAGTCATGACAGCTCCTCTCCACACGGTCGACCGGAGCGCAAAGGTTTCCGAGATTGTCGATCTCATGCTCAAGAAAAACATCAGCTCGATACCGGTGATTGATAAGGGCAGACTTATCGGTATGGTGACAAGGCAGTCTCTGGTCAATGCCCTGTAACGTACCTGCATATTTTTTGTACTCTCCTTTGCGCGTCATATTGGAGACATCGCCCCACACTCATAACCATTAATGAGCATCAACTGCAAAAATTGAGCAGATGGTGTCGAGAAAATCGATGAGAAAGACGTGTCCGGTCTGCCCCACGGACAACGTCGCGGACCTCCTTGACGGGATGGCAGAGACCGGCTTTCAGGGGCGCAAGCTTGGCGAATCAGTCAGGGTCTGGAAAAGGATGCTGGCTGACCCGGATTGCACCATCTTTTTCGGGCTTTCGGGAGCCATGATCCCGGCCGGGATGCAGAAGTGCCTGGTTGGGATGGTGAGGCACCACTCTGTTGACGTGATCGTCTCAACCGGTGCCAACATTTTCCATGACATCTGTGAGCACACAGGCGTCTGCCTTTATCTCGGGCACCACCATGTGGACGACGCCAAGCCGTATGAGAAAGGCATCGACAGGATCGATGACGTGTTCGCGTTTGAAGACGAGTTTCGCAGGGTCGACAGGTGGATAGCAGAATATGCTGGGACGATGGCCCCGTTCCGCGGGTCCTCCCGGGAGTTCATCAACCTCTTTGGAGAATACCTGATCAGGACCTGCCCGAAATCAGAGTCGATCACCTCCACCTGCACCAGAGAGAAGGTCCCGATCTTCATCCCGGCGCTCTGTGACTCATCGATTGGTATCGGTCTTCTAATCGCCCGCCGGCGGGGTGTCGATGTGGACATTAACCAGATTGCCGATGCGGATGAGATCACCACCATGGTCGAGGATGCCAGAAAGACCGGGGTGATCTATGTGGGTGGAGGCATACCCAAGAACTTCATCCAGCAGACGCAGGTGATCGGTTCCATCCATGATAAAGACCTTGGCGGGCATGACTATGCCATCCAGTATACGACGGACTCCCCGCACTGGGTGGGCGTTCGGGCTGCACCTTCGATGAAGCGATCAGCTGGGGCAAGGAATCGGCGGGGACGATGCAGGTGCAGGTGCATGTCGATGCGACGATCGCACTCCCTTTGGTGATATCGGCACTGGTCAGTGGCGGTGTCAGGCGTGCTAAGAGGCACACCCTGCAAAAGAAAGTCATCCGCCGTAATGCACCATAAGGTACTCTGATCCTGGACAAGCACACCTCTTTTCCACCATGTGCCTCAGCAGCCAGGGTATTACCGTTCAGGTTGCAATACTATATAACCCGTTGAACAAGATGGATACTATTACAAATTAGATGCCGGATTTCGCATGATTTTCCCGCCGATTGACCGGTTCGGAGCGGATCCCCGCATCCGCCTTGCCCTTGTTCTTGGAACCGCAACCGGTGCACTTGTCGTAAACCTCTTCGGGCTGCTCGCTGGAATCACCGTTGTCATTCCTCACCTTCTCTACATCCCGATCATCCTTGCCTCATTTTATTATCCGAGGCGGGGGGTCCCGTTCGCGGCCTGGATTGCGGTCATATATATTCTGATGGTCATCTCCATACGTTCCGGAATTCCCGCAGACCTCGTCTCCGCGTTTGCGCGGTGTGTGGTCTTTGTTGTTATCGCTGCGGTTGTCTCATACCTCTCGCTCCGGGTTGAAGAAGAGGAAATGCAGATCAGGCATGCAAAGGAGGAATGGGAGCGGACATTTGATGCCGTGCCCGATCTCATCGCACTCATTGACCTGAATCATCGTATCCTCCGAATCAACCGGGGAATGGCAGAGAAGCTCCGCATCAAACCGGATGAGGCAGTCGGACTGCACTGCTATGAAGCGGTGCACTGCACAAATAATCCTCCTGATTTCTGCCCCCATTCCCGGCTTATACTCGATGGGAATGAACACACGAGCGAGGTCCATGAAGATCACCTTGGGGGTGATTTTCTCGTCACGGTCTCCCCCCTCCGTGACCTGCAGGGCAACCTGACCGGCAGCGTGCATGTCGCCCGCGACATAACCGCACGGCAGCGTGCAGAGAAGGCGCTTCGGGAAAGCGAGGAGAAGTTCCGCACACTCATGGAGAACCTGAATGTCGGGGTATACCGGAACACCGCGGACGATCGGGGCAGATTCCTCCTGGCAAATACTGCGCAGGCGCATATGCTGGGATATGGATCTGTCGAGGAATTATTGGGTGTGCCGGTTATTGACCTCTACCCGAACCCTGAAGAAAGGAAAAAATTCCTCACCGACCTGCATTCCTGCGGTGTCCTGAAAGACCGGGTCATCCAGTTAAAAAAGAAAGACGGGACACCGATATGGGTATCGGTCAATGCCAGACCGAAATATAATGAATCCGGCGGGATTGAATGGATCGATGGCGTCATTGAGGACAATACCGAACGCCGGGCACTGCAGCAGGAGATGGAGAACCACAACAAGGAGCTGGTGCGGTTTAATGAAGCCCTGGCGCAGGCAAACAAGAAGCTCAACATCCTCTCCTCCATCACCCGCCATGACATCCTGAACAAAATAACCGCGTTACTCGCCTATCTCGAGCTCTCTGCGGAACTGACCAAAGACCCCTCCCTTCTCGAGTATTTCCATAAGGAGCTCGCGACGATCCAGGCAATTGAGCGCCAGATTGATTTCACGGGTTACTATCAGGACATCGGTGTGCGTGCACCGGAATGGCAGGATCTCTCTTCAACCATCCGTCGGGCAGCAGCACAGCTGCCGCTTGGAGCGGTCTCGCTCACGGTGCAGTTCGATGGGATTTCAATCTTTGCCGACCCCCTGATCGAAAAAGTCTTCTACAACCTCGTGGAGAATGCAATACGCCACGGTGAGCATGTGACCTCGATCACGTTCACTGCAAAAGAAACCCGCGACGGTTTAACCATTATATACGAAGATAATGGCGTCGGCATCCCCAAAGAAAACAAGGAAAAGATCTTCATCCGCGGGTTTGGCAAACATACGGGTCTTGGGCTTTTTTTGATCCGTGAGATCCTTTCCATTACCGGCATTATTATTGCTGAGACCGGTGAATTCGGGAAGGGGGCACGGTTTGAGATCCATGTGCCAGCAGACAGGTACCGGTGGTCAGTGCCATCGACCGATGTACAATAACGGCGAGGTAACGGTTTTCGGCGGGCTTATTTCGCACTCGAAGATTTCCTTTGGAAATCTTCTCAAGTTCACCACTCCCTTCGGTCGCGGGGAACTCAAGCAAACAGTTATAACCCCGACCCATCCATATTATAAAGCACCATTCATGGAGCAGTGGATATACACTGCGAGTGTCTGTCAAAGATGCGAGATTCTCTGTTGAGGTAGCCAAGCCTGGTATGGCGCAGGTTTGCTAAACCTGTGTCCCCTTGGGACTCGAGGGTTCAAATCCCTCCCTCAGCGCTCAAGAGTTAATCTCACAACCGAGGGGATTGGATGGCTCAGGAAGAAGACATAAAATACTTTGTACGGATTGGCAC
>CAIULN010000093.1 GCA_903900025.1 uncultured Methanomicrobiales archaeon
CCTTGGCCACGCCCGGCTCGATTCGGTCATCTACAGCCATACCGCAGAGACCGGGGATCATGTTGTTGCCGCGATCGATCTCAACGGCAGGGTCCACCCGTCCTGCATGCTGAACTGGGACTCTGTCACGATGAAATCCGCCTCCGTTGTCAGGGCGCAAATCGCAGTGCTCGAACAGGTTGGCAGGGATCACCTCGTGACTGCCGGCAAAGATATCAGCAACCCCGGACTTATCGGCACGCTGGGCATGCTGCTGGAAGTGAGCGGCAAGGGCGCACAGATCGATCTCGGCCTTATCCCGCGGCCCGACCTTGTGGCAAACAACATCACGTTTGACCTGTGGGTCAGGATGTACCCCGGCATGGGCTTTGTGCTGACGGCAAAGGAGAAGAACGTGCCGGAGCTGGTCAAACGGTTCGCCTCCGTGGGTATGACGGCAAAAGCGATCGGCACCGTGGATGCAACAAAGACCCTGAGAATATCCTATGAGGGGGACGAGACAATGGTGTTTGACTTCATCAAAAACGGCATCATGCATCTCTTCTCAGAGGACCTCCCATGCCAGCTGCACTGAAACGCATTGGGATCGGGATCGGTGATGATGCAGAAAAGGTGATCGCGAGCGCCGCTGCTCTCGTCACCCGTGCACGCGTGACCTGTTACTGCCGTCCTGAAACGATCGGCATGTCACCGTCCGCTCAGGTCACCTTTTCTGCCCACGCACAGCCCGAAGAGGCGCTGGTTGCCGACCTGATGTCCGGGGCGATCGATGCGGCAGTCCGGGGGACGCTGCCGGCAAATGCAACGTTACAGGCCTTAAAAAGGGAGTGCGGTGTCGATCACCTTGAACGCATTGCACTGCTCGAGACCGTAACGGGTAAAAAATTCCTGCTGGCGCCGGTCGGTGTTGACGAAGGCTGGACGGTGCCTGAAAAGCTGGCACTGATCGAGAAAGGCAGGCATATTGCGAACCGGTTTGGCATCCCTGATGAAGTCGGCATCCTGTCCGGCGGGCGGTTCGGGGATATCGGCAGGCACCCGCAGGTTGACGCCAGCATGGCGGACGCGGAACTCGTCGCACGGCTTGGTGGCGCCCGTCACTTTGAGATCCTGATCGAAGATGCGGTCGAACGCTGCGGGATCATCATCGCTCCGGACGGCATTTCGGGCAATTTAATCTTCAGAACTCTCATATTTCTTGGAGGCGGGCACGGACACGGCGCGCCTGTGCTAAATATCGGTAAAATATTCGTGGATACTTCGCGCGCCTCACCGGATTACACCAATGCGCTAATGCTTGCCGCATCGTTGTTGGATTAATTTAAAACTGATATAAATCATTATTTTTGTAAATTGTTCGATTTAATCGGGATTAAAAATATTCTGCGAAATTCTGCCGCTGGATTTTGATTAAATTCGCTGCATGCCTTCCAATATTCCATTGGAGGGTAAAATGAGGCTTTTTCCCAGAAAGTATTTATATATATCAATATACTTCTTGTTTGAGGTATGAAACATGGCAGATTTACCAATTGCCGCAGTTGTAAGGATTGCAAAGAAGAATGGTGCAGAGCGGGTCGGCAGTGATGCAGCAGAGGCGCTTGTTGCAAGGGCAGAAAAATACATCGCGCAGCTGACCAAGGAGTCCAACAAGCTCGCAGAGCACGCCGGCAGAAAGACGATCAAGAAAGAGGATGTTGACCTGGCAGCCAAATCCCAGTAATCACCCCTTTTTCTCGTCCATCCGCTTCTTCAGAACGTTCCTTTCGTGCTCGGGATTCCTTTCTTTTTGTTGGCTGCAAGGGCTTTTGACAGCGCAATCCCGAACGCCTTGAAGACCGCCTCGCACTTGTGGTGGTCGTTCCGCCCGGTAAACGTGATGTGGGCGGTGATGCCGGCGCGTGTGCAGAGGGAGTGGAAGAAATGCTCGATGATCTCGGAATGGATCCCCCCCACCTTCGAGTCACCAAACGAACCGGAGAAGACAAGGTAGCCGCGCCCGCCGCAGTCAAGCGCCACGGTCGCCAGCGCCTCATCCATCGGGATGATCGCGTGGGCAAACCGCTCAATGCCCCTGCCGTCATCAATCGCCTGCCGGATCGCGTCGCCGAGCACGATGCCGGTGTCCTCGACCGTGTGATGGCAGTCCACGTTAAGGTCGCCTTTCACCGTGCAGCCCAGGTCAAAGCCGCCGTGCTTTGCCATCGAATGGAGCATGTGGTCAAAGAAGGGGATGCCAGTCTTGACCGTTCCTTTCCCTGAACCATCAATATTCAATGCGAGCCTGATATCCGTCTCTTTTGTCGTACGTTCCAGCTGTACTTTCCTCATCTGCACACCTCCAGGGCCTCTGCAAGTGTTATCTTTCCGGAATAGAGCGCTGACCCGAGCACCGCCCCGCAGGCGCCCGTCTCCTTTAACCCGGATATGTCCTGCACACTGCTCACCCCGCCGGCCACAACGACCGGGCGTTGTGTGGCTTCAATAACCTTTCGCACCGGTTCGAACCGGACACCCTGCTGCAGCCCCTCCACGTCCACGTTGGTATAGAGGAACGAGCCTGCGCCGAGCGATTCGAACCTTTCCACCCATGCAATGACATCGCCGGCGGTCTTCTGCCAGCCTTCGACGGCGATCTGCCCGCCCTTTGCATCAACCCCCGCCATCACCCGTTTGCTCCCGAACTCGTCGGCGAGGGTCTGGATGATGTGGGGCTTTTGCGTCGCGACCGTCCCGAGAATAACGCGGGAGACGCCGGTCTCGAGCCAGCGGGCCGCGTCCTCCGTTGACCGGATACCTCCGCCCAGCTGGATCTCGATGCCGGTCATATGGATGAGATCTCGGATCAGGTCGGAGTTCTTCTTTGAGCTCCCGAACGCACCGTCGAGGTTAATGAGATGGAGGGCGTCTGCCCCCCCGGAGATCCAGTGCTCCGCCCATGAGAGCGGGTCGCCATAGACGGTCGCACTTTCACGCCTGCCCTGCACCAGCTGGACGCATCGCCCGTCAAGGATATCCACCGCAGGGAAGATTCTCATAATGTTCAGCGGATCATCCGCTGGATCGACATGACAAGGATGTCTTTTGCACCGGCACGCCGCAGAGCGTTGATCAGCGTATAGACCCGCTCCTCATTGACCACCGCATGCACCGCGACAAGGTCCTCTTTTGAGGCGACATCCATGACCGTTGGCCCTGAGAGGCCGGGCAGCACTTTTGTTACCGCCTCAAGAGCCGTGCGCTTCACGTTCATCATCAGGTAGCACTGGCCGCGGGCCCGCACGACACTCTCGAGGGCAAGCAGGATCTCATCGATCTTCTCCTTCTTTGTCCGCAGCGATTCTCTGTTGGCAATCAGGTGCGTGCTGGTCTCGAGCACGTCAGCAAGGACCCGGAGCCGGTTGGTCTTTAACGTGGTCCCGGAACTGGAGAGATCGACGATAGCATCAGCAATGCCAAGGTATGGTGTTGCCTCGCAGGCCCCGCCGACAAGGACAACATTGACAGAAACACCCTGCTTTTTAAAAAAATTCTGTGTTATGGCAGGGAACTCTGTGGCAACCTTTGCACCCGCAAGGTCGCGTACGGAATGAATTTCTGAATCCTCCCGCACAGCAAGGACAATCTTTGCCCTGCCGGACTGCAGGTCAAGGAGGTCTTTTACATCGGAACCCCGTTCGATGACCATGTCGCGACCGGTGATCCCGAGATCAGCCGCACCGGTTGCAACGTACTCCGGGATATCGGCCGGGCGTGCGAACAGGATCTCAACGTGGGGGTCGAGGGTTCTGGTGATGAGCCGCCGCTCGCCTCCTGTCTCGGGGAGGTGGAGCCCGCTCTTTTCCACAAGCTCCATGATCGGTGCGGCAATCCTCCCCTTATTGGGTATCGCGAGGCGGACCACCGGGGAAGACGGTGGCGGACCCCCAGGGAGGGGTTTTTTCACGCCGCCTTTTTTTATTTTTGTATCAGAAGGTCTTGAGCTCACCACAGATTACCTTCTCTGTAATATCGGTCACGTTCTCGAGCCAGGTATCGACAATCCCCTCGATCTCCCCCTTGATCTTCTGCATTTTGACCCCGGGTTGCGGCAGGACCTGGACGCTTGCGACAAGCGGGCGGTCTATGGGCTGGCCGATCTGGGAGAGGAGGCGGACATACATCTCGTCAATACCCTCGACCTGTGCGATGCAGTCATTTGCGATCTGGGTGGAGAGCAGGTTGTAGATCTTGCCGATATGGTTGATCGGGTTTTTCCCGCTCGTTGCCTCCATGCTCATGGGGCGGTTGGGGGTGATCAAGCCGTTACAGCGGTTGCCGCGCCCCACGGACCCGTCATCGCCCATCTCGGCAGAGGTCCCGGTCACGGTCAGGTAGACACTATTATTCTTGATATCATCCGCTGTATTGACGTGGACGACGACGTTGCGTTTTGTCTGTTTCTGTGCGACCTTCCCGATCTCCTTTGATAAGAGAGCCATATATTCTTTGTATTCGGAAATATCAGCACAGTATTTGTCAACGATCGCGCAGGCAACGGTGAGGATGATGGTATTGCGGTCCCGCACCCCCATGATCTTGATGTCCTGCCCGATTGCGGGGTACTTGGGCCGCAGCTTGTCATCGATATAGTCACTGACATTTATTACGATATTTTCAACATCAGAGAAAGGTGCATGCCCGACTCCAAAGGACGTATCATTTGCGCGGGGCACTCTTCCATCACAGGGTTTGAACACATCCTGGAGATCGGTTGAACCTGTGCCGAGCCGGCAGTCCATGATGACATCCCGTTCAAGGTTCAGGGTTGTAAAATGCGTGCGGAGGTAATCCCGTGTCGCTTCCACCGCAATGGCGTCGGCAGCGATCGCAACATTGTTGAATTTCTTTGTTGCACGGCCATCGATAAGGATGAAGATGGGGCGTATCACCTTGCCTCCCCCGAACTTTGGCACGGATTCACCGGCTACCACTTCGCCCTGGTCGGTATTGTGGTGCAGGACAGCCCCGAACTCTTGTAAGTATTCCCTGCACAGGGCCCTGCTGATCGATTCGGCGATACCATCAGCGATGCTGTCGGGATGACCGAGACATTTGCGTTCAACGAGTTCTATCTGCTGTTTTTCCAGTGGGATCTGGTCCAGTGCTTCGACTTTGATATTTCTCTTCATTCCGTTCCTCGGCCGATTAATCAGTCGTACTAATAAAGGGGTCGGATATCTTATAACAATTTTCGTATGATACAAATTAATTATAGCGCATTTTACCGATAAAAGGGGCAAAAAAATAAAAGATTGCGGTTATCTTCGCAAAAATTTGTGCAGGATGGTCATCTCGCTCCCCTTGGGGGCTTTCCTGACCGCAGGCTTCTTTTCGTGATGCTCGGGTTTCTCCTCTGCCTGCATTCCTTCAGATTTTTGGGATTTTTTCTGGTGCTGGGGGGAGGGTTCATGTGTTGCCCTGACAGGGCCGAGTTTTGTGCCGCACCCCGGGCAGAAATTTGCTGCCGCAGGTAATTTTTTTCCGCAATTCTGGCAGAATATTGGCGTCCCTGCCTCCTCCTCATCGGGAATTTCCTTTATTTCAGATGGTTCTTTCCGGACTGCAGACGGAGTCACTTCAGGTTCAGGGGGGAATTTTTTCTGCGGTTCGGGAGCGGGCCTTTTTTGCGGCTGGGCTGATGGCTGCCGTGCCGGCTGCATTGCCATCTTTATGGCAGTCTTCATCGCCGACTGCACCTCAACCTTTTTTACCGGCTGGATCTCGGGCTGCGTTGTGGGAGGGATCTCACGGTAGGTGGGCGGCTGGGCTGACGCCCTGCGGGCTGGTTGCCCGGCGGGGCTTGTGTCCTGGCGTTTCGGGACAGGTTCCTGTGGTTCCTCCTGTTTTGAGCCCTGGTACAGGGACAGGAGCCTTTTTACCGGGGGTTGTTTTTCATGGTCTTTTGTCGGTTTCTTTGCAGGGTGGAGTTCCTGCCGTAGCGGGACCGGTTTTGTCAGACGTGCCGTCGCGGGTTCTTCTTTCTCAGTTCCCGGCTCAGGTTCTGACCCGGGCCCGGGTTCCGGCGCTTTCTGGACGGGAGGCTTTTTATGCTTTTTTGGCTGGGATTGCTCGTTCAACAGCGTGATCCATTCATCGATCTCATCGGACCTGTCCATCCCGTTCTGGGAAAAGACCAGCTTCATGGTCTTGACCTCATCGTCGGCGGCACGGATCGAGAGTACCAGCACCGGGTCGGATGTTTCGGAAAATTCAACAATGCTTCCGGTGATGGTGTTGAGGAATATGTCCTTTGCCGTGACCTTCAACTTCTTTTCCTGTGTATCAATCAAAAATATCCGCCGGTCTGTCAGGTATGCATGGAACAGGAATTTTTTCACGGAGACATTGAGCGAGCCGATCAGCACCTGTTCATTGGGCTGCAGCAGGGCCGAGAGACCGCCCTCCTCTTCCTCGTTATCTGGCTCGGGTTCCTCGTCCTTGGATCTTTTTGCAGGCGGTGCTTTCTGTGGCATGGTGCCTCCCGTATCCGCCCTGCCTCCCTTTTGCGACGCCGGCGTCCCCTTCTTCTGCGGTATTTTGCCACCGCAGTACCCGCAGATCACCGTGGTATCCCTGACTTCAATCCCGCAATGAGGGCACTTCATCGATATACTCCATTTACTATGCGCAGAGTAGGTAACTATAATGTTCTCATCAGATAAGAAAAATTCTCTGATCCACTATCACACATCCGGACTGGCAGCAGGTATTGTCAAAGGTGGAACAGACAAGTCATCTCCCTGACAAGCTGAGAAATCTTTTTTTTACCTGTCATCGTATGGAAATAGATACCGGCATCTTTGCGGTTCCTGCAGATCAGGGCATTAATCCGGCAGGAGGTGGCATCACCGTCCCGGTAGCAGGTTGCCGGCAGGATCGAACCCAGTGTTTCATTGATTGTATCTGCAAACCTGCCATGACACCCGCCTGCGGCACATATATGGTCCCCGACAACAACGAGCCAGATGCCCTTCTGTTCTGAAAGTCCACGATCGGTGGTCCTGAACCTGCAGTACTCCCCGTCACCATGCACATTGAGGAACTCGCGGTAGAATCCATCGTGGTTCTGTTTCAGTTCAAAAAGAAATGAACCTATCATGGAATCCAGATACGGTGCGTATCTCGTTTTTACAACAGGCCTGATATCGTTATAGGGAGGCAGGCTGATGATCTGCCTGACTGGTGCAGTCGCCTTTGCAAAGAGGTTGCGGACAATCCCGTGTCCGAAATGCAGGTGTACTCCCCTGAAATAATACGTCTGATTCTTCAGAGCAACTCCAAGCGTGCCGTCCTTCATCCGACTGAAGGGTGCGGGTCCTGGTTCGTCTGCTTTTTTTCCGGCAGCAAGTACCGTGCGTGAGTGCGGCATTTCCTGTCTGGATGCGCTACCGGATGCGATGGCTGCCCAATCGCCCGTGGTGCGGGTTTTGTTAAGGTGCCGTTTCCAGGACGGATCGCGGATCGTTGCGATCGAAACGAGGCGGAACTGGTCCCCGGACGGTACGAATTTTGCCCCGCAGTGGGTGCAGGCAAGAAAATCGGTCTCCGGAATCCCGAATAGCCGCTGGCCTGTTACCGGATTAAGCGTGCCGGTCTGGCAGACCGGGCAGAGGTTTGTCCACACAGAAGGATCACAAAGGCTGGTTGAATGGATTCCCTGCAGCCCGTATGATCGTTCTGTTTCCGATGCGATGTGCCATGTCCAAACTGAAAGTAACCGTATCCCCCGGAACGTACGATGTGACCGGCGATCAGATACGACTACCGGTTCCACAATACCCGCATCCTTCAGCACAAGAGAGAGGGTGTCTGCTGTACCCGGTTCTGGAAAGCCCCGTCCGGTTAAGAGCCGGTCGAGCCCGTCAACCTGCACACGTCCATCTGCACCGGTTCTCTGGTTGATAGCAAGCGTCCGGGTTGCTTCTGCATTGAGCGACTCTATCCCCGCTGCAATGAGATCGCCAGTGACCCTGACCCTGTTCCGGATGAACGGTACCGAAGCGACACGCCGGCTCACGGTATCGCACGCGAGCGTGCGCAGGCTTGTTGGAATCGGCAGATAGTGCGGGGTGGGCATGGATGAATGTCCTGTTCCCTATTTTTGAACGCCGGATGGTATAAACAGTCATGGTAGTGGCACCCTGCCAAAAGAAGCGCTCGGGCACTCGGATTTTTCCGATCAGGGATCCTACCGGAGATGACAGAGCATATGACTGAAACCATTACCTACGACATAACCGGACAGGTCGGCGAGATCGAGTTCAGGAAATACTCCCGGATGGTACTTGCCTCCGTGAAGGATACGGGAGATGACAGCGGGTTTAACCTTCTCTTTGCATATATCTCCGGCACCAATCGCACGAGGATAAAAATCCCCATGACTGCTCCGGTGATAACATCAGAACAGGTCCCGATGACCACCCCGGTTATATCCGATGAACTCTCAATGTCGTTTGTTCTGCCCATGGGAAAAGAGAAGGATGAGATGCCGGATCCGCTCGACAGCCGTGTGCAGATCACCGCAATTCCTCCACGGGAGATCGCAGTCATCCGGTTCCGGGGATATGCCGGACAAAAAGACATTAAAGATGTGAAGTCCCGATTGCTTGATGGACTGAAAAAAAGCCGGGATCACAACCCGGGGCCAGCCTTTTCTGATGCGGTACAATGCACCCTGGACTCCAGGGTTCCTGCGATGAACAAGGTAGGGATCGGGATAACAAGGTAAGTACCGCGGTCCCGCACCATAAAAGAGACGGGATTTTTATCAGCAGCTCCTGAACAGGCCTTTGACCATCTCAGGGATCTCGGATGGCCGGGATGCCACCGGGACGCCAAGTTTCATTAAACGGGCTATCTTCGAGCGTGCATCGCCCTCGCCACCCTCAGCGATCGCGCCGGCGTGCCCCATCCGTTTGTCCGGCGGTGCTGACGTGCCAGCGATGTACGCGACAATCGGGAGGTCGCTCGATTTCGCCCCTTCCTCTTCGAGGTTGCCGCCAACTTCACCGATCAGCACGACGACTTTTGTCTGCGAGTCGTTTTTAAACCGCTCAAGCACATCGGTGAAGGTCTGACCTATCACGGGGTCGCCGCCGATACCAACCACGGTGCTCTGCCCGATGCCGGCCCGGGTAAGTTCGTCGACCACTTCGTAGGTGAGCGTACCGCTGCGTGAGATGACACCCACGTTCCCCCTCAGGAAAAGCTGCGCCGGCATGATCCCCATCTTTACCTCACCGGGCGAGAGCAGCCCCGGGCAGTTCGGGCCAATCACGCTGCAACCCTCATTCCTGGCATACGCGATCGCCTTCATTGTGTCGTGCACCGGGATATGTTCGGTTATTGCGACCACCAGCTCGATGCCGGCATCTGCCGCTTCCATGATGGCATCTCCTGCGGCGGCACCCGGGACAAAGATCACGCTTGCCGTTGCATCGTGCACCCGGACCGCTTCCTTCACAGTATTGTAGACCGGGACACCATGCACCTGCTGCCCACCTTTGCCCGGCGTGGCACCGGCAACGACTCCCCTGCCGCCAATCTGCTGCGCATACGCATTCATCAGCCCTGAATGAAACTCGCCCTGTTTGCCGGTGATATTCTGCACAATTAATTTTGTGTACTTATCGCCGTAGATCATGCTGCCACCTCGACAGCCTTTTTGACCACGAGGTCCATCGTATCCAGCATCTCGTAGCCCTTTTCAAAGAGCAGTTTTCTCCCTTCTGCTTCGTTAGTGCCGGCAAGCCGGACGATCACTTTCTGGGAGATGCCGGCGGCAATAATCCCCCTTGCCACCTCATCGCAGCGGGTAATCCCTCCCAGCAGGTTGACAACGATGACCTTCACCGAAGGGACGCTTGCGACAAGTCGGACCGCGTTCATGACGCGCTCGCTCTCCGCGCCACCACCAACGTCGAGAAAGTTTGCCGCGTTGCCGCCATAGTACCCGATCAGGTCAAGGGTTGCCATCGTGAGCCCGGCGCCATTCCCGATCACCCCGATCGAACCGTTCAGCTCGACATACGAGAAACCGTGTTTCTCTGCCTCCCGCTCGCGCTCCGAGAGGTCACGGTTCACCCTGATCCCCTGGCGGGCGAGCGCATTATCGTCAACGATTATTTTGGCGTCTGCTGCAAACACACCCTGCGGTGTGACGACGAGCGGGTTGATCTCGGCAAGCAGCGCGTCCTTTTCACAAAAGACGCGGTAGAGCCTGTTGATGATCGGGCCGACTTCTTTTGGGGCCTTTCCTGACAGTTCGCGGAGCATGAACGGCGGGAGATCCCGCATCAGCGGCATGGCAACCGCCCTCCGGATCGCATCAGGGCGCTCCTTTGCGGTCTTCTCGATCTCCACACCCCCGACATCTGAAAACAGGATGAGCGGGGCTTTGGCGGCCCGGTCAATAGTAACCGAGAGGTAGTATTCGTGCAGGATATCGAGTTTCTGTTCAGCGAGCACCTCACGGACCGGGAGCCCCCTGACCTGCTTTCCGAAGAGCTCACGCGCCGTTGCCACCGCGGTATTCTTGTCTGCCATGAGGATGCCCCCGGCTTTCCCCCTGCCGCCGGCATCCACCTGTGCCTTGAGTACGATCGCATCACCCAGTGCATCAAGGTGCACCGTAACGTCGTCTGCCTGTTTGATCAGGAAGCCTGCCGGAACCGGAATACCGGCGTCCCGCAGGACGTTTTTTGCCTCATACTCCCGTAGCTTCATGGTTGTGCTTTCCCTGCCGCTGCAACCAGTTCAATCCCTCTCTTCATTGCCTTTGCGTTGAGCGCCTCGGTGCCCTTTGGGACGGAGTCAAGGATCGCCTTTTCGAGGGCTGATTCGGAAACGATGCCGGTTGCAGCGACCAGCGCGCCGAGCATCACGATGTTTGCCACGATGTCCCTGCCCAGCGTCTCTTTCGCCTCGCGGGTTGCCGGGATCTCGTAGCACGTGCAATCCGGGCGCGAGTGGACGAGGCTGCTGTCCAGCACCATCACCGCATTCTTTTGAGCTCCGGCGCCGTATTTCTCGAACCCCTCCTGCGACATGATGACATAGATGCCCGGCGTGGTGACCTTCGGGTACAGGATCGGCTCATCATCGATGATCACCGCACTCATGGACGCCCCGCCGCGGGCTTCCGGGCCATACACCTGTGTCTGCACCGCATGCTTGTTGTCGTACATCACCGCTGCCCTGCCAAGGATCACCGCGGAGAGGATGATCCCCTGCCCGCCAAAACCCGAGAACCGTATCTCGTGCCTCATACCTTCACCCCCATCGCCGGGCGTTTGCGGCGCATGAGTTCGCCAATGACAAAGAAGTCGTCTGGAACCTTTTCGCCCTGCTCGATCATCCGGTCGCGCTTTGCCCGCAGGAGCGCGTGGGTCTTTATGTACTCCACCTGATCGGCGACCTGCTTAAACTTGTTCCTGCGCCCGAAGTTGGTCGGGCACTGGGTCATCGCCTCAATAAACGAGAACCCCGGCGTCTCCAGCCCGGCTTTCACCGCTTTTTCGAGTTCCTTCACATGGTATGAGGTCCAGCGTGCGACATAGTTGGCTCCCGCTGCAATCGCGAGCTCGCAGAGGTCAAACGCCGGCTCGGCACACCCGTACGGCGTGGTCGTGGAGAGGCAGCCCCACGGGGTTGTCGGGCTTCCCTGCCCGCCGGTCATCCCGTAGATCTGGTTGTTCATGCAGACCACCGTGAGGTCGATATTGCGGCGGCAGGCGTGGATGAAGTGGTTGCCCCCGATCGCTGCAAGGTCGCCGTCACCGGTGAAGACGACCACGTTGAGTACAGGGTTTGCCAGCTTGACCCCGGTCGCAAACGCAAGGGCCCTCCCGTGGGTCGTATGGAGCGAATCGGTGACAATATACCCCGGCGCACGCGACGAGCAGCCGATACCGGAGACAAACACGGTATCGTCCTTCTTCCACCCCATCTGGTCGACTGCTGAAAGCGTGCAGTTGATGATCGTCCCGTTCCCGCAGCCGGCACAGTAGATGTGCGGGAGCCGGTCCGTTCGGAACCAGTCCTCAAACGTCATCGGTGAGCCTCCAGCGCTGCGACGAGTTCGGGAGGTGTGTGGAGATCGCCGCCGAGTTTTGGCAGGCTGACGACCGGCACCTTCACGTGCCGCTCAATCTCGCGGGCGATCTGCCCCATGTTCAGTTCGGGGATAAAAAAGACCTTTGCATTTTTGAACATTTTGAGAGAGTGCTCCGGGAACGGCCAGACCGTGCGCAGGCGCAAAAAGCCGATCATGCCATCAGGACGGTCGTGGAGCACCTGCTGCACCGTGCGCACCGGTGCACCGTAGGCAACAAAGACCTGCTCTGCATCAGGGTTGATGATGTCGTAATCCGCGATCGCGGTGCGGGCATTCTCGATCTTGTCCACAAGCCGCCGGACCAGCGCCGCATGCACGCCGGGGTTCGTCGCGCAGGGATACCCCCGCTCGTCATGGGTCAGCCCGGTTACATGCACCCCGTACCCCTTCCCGAACGTGGCAAACCCGGGGACCAGATCTGCATCCGGCTGGAACGGCAGGACCCCCCTGTCCAGTTCGCGCCGGGGGGTCTGTCCGACCTTGTCCGGGACCGTGATCCGCTCCCGCATGTGCCCGACAATCTCATCTGCCATCAGGAATACCGGCACCCGGTACCGGTCGGCAAGGTCGAACGCTCTTGCCGTGAGTTCGTACATCTCCTGCACGCTCGCCGGGCACAGCGCGATCACGGAATAATCCCCGTGCGACCCGAACCGGCACTGCAGCATATCCCCCTGCGCAGCCATCGTCGGCTGGCCGGTGGAGGGACCACCCCGCTGGATGTTCACGATCACACACGGCGTCTCTGTCATCGCGGCATACCCGATGTTCTCCATCATGAGCGAGAAGCCCGGGCCGCTCGTCGCGGTCATCGCCCGTGCACCGGTCCACGAGGCACCGATGATCGCCGCCATGCTCGCAATCTCGTCCTCCATCTGGACAAAGACCCCGTTCATTTTCGGCAGTTTCACCGCCATGTGTTCCGCGACTTCAGTCGATGGCGTGATCGGGTAGCCCCCGAAAAACCGGCACCCTGCAGCAAGCGCCCCCTCGGCACAGGCAGTGTTCCCCTGCCAGAACTCAAGTCTCGTCAATATTCAATCGCCACCTTCATGGGTTCGTAGGGCTGCTCCTCGATCCAGTGGATTGCCTGGTCAGGGCAGGTGAGCTCACAGACCCCGCACAACCTCCTCCCGTACAGGTGCTGGAGCCGGCAGTTTGCGCAGCGCTCGGGGCGGTCGAGTTCGGGCACCACAATCCCCCGGCGGTTGGGTCGTTTTCCTTCCTTGAAAATCTTATACGGGCACACTTTTATACAGAGATTGCAGCCCTTGCACCGGGTCTCGTCAATGGCGAGTTTCATGTGATGCGTCCTACCGTAATGTGCATACCCTGATGAAAAAAACCTATTTATCAGATAGTCCCTGCACCTTGCTGTATCGCCCGAATTCCTTGTTCGCACGGGCCCGCACTGATTCAAAGATATCATTCCCCTGCGCATCAATTCCCACCACAAGCGGGAGATGGTCAAGTTCTAGTATCCAGACTGCTTCTGCCATCCCGAGGTCCTCAAAAAAGACCCCGCGGAGCGTCATGTGGGAAGCGGCGAGGGCAGCACAGCCGCCGGTAAAGGCAAGATAGACCCCCCTCCCGCAGAGCTGTTCGCGTACTGCCTCACCCATACCCCCTTTCCCGATCACCGCCCGGACGCCGCGGTCGAGGAGGAACTTTGTGAGCATGTTCATCCGTGCCGAGGTCGTAGGGCCAGCGGCAATGACCCGGTTGTTGTGGATGACCGGGCCGCAGTGGTAGACTGCTGCACCCTCCGCATCAAAGGGAATGCCCTCCTTCTGCATCCGCAGGTGGGCTTCATCCCGTGCCGTGTACACCATCCCGGACAGTTCAACATGGTCGCCGGCATGGAGCGCAAGCACCTCATCACCAAGGGGCGTGTGGAGCTGCACGGTCATCGCTCCACCTCTACGGTTGCCCTGCGGCATGCCCAGCACTGGACGTTCACGGCCACCGGGAGCGATGCCGTGTGGCATGCAGCGAATTTCACCTTGACGGAAAGAGCTGTCGTATCTCCGCCAAGGCCCATCGGGCCGATCCCGAGCCGGTTCACCGCATCGCAGAGCTGCTGTTCGAATGCAGTCATTTCATCGATGGGGAGCAGGAGCGCCTCTTTGGCGAGTGCCGCAGCACCATCGAACGTCCCGCCAATCCCGACACCGAGCACAATGGGAGGGCAGGGCCTCCCTTCAGCCAGCAGCACCGTCTCGACCAAAAACCTCTCGATCTGCTCCACTTGCGACGGGAGCAGCATCGCGATCCGCGAGACATTCTCCGCCCCTGCTCCCTTGGGCAGCACGGTGACAGAAAATTTTCTTCCCGGCATCACATGGATGGCGGGCATGCCGGCACCGGTGTTATCATTTGAGTTATGCCTCGTGAGCGCATCCACGACATTCGGGCGCAGCGGGACCTCTTTGGTGGCGAGGCGCACCCCCTCTGCGACCGCGTCGTACAGGTCTGTAGTCAGGGGGACATCCGGCGGGATCGTAAGGTACACGACCGGAACACCGGTGTCCTGGCAGAGCGGGACGCCAAGTGTTTCTGCCTGTTCAATATTCCGGACGATGTTGTGGAATTCGCCCTGTGCAACCGGGTTTGTCTCCGCTGCTGCCGCACACACGAGAGCACGCTTTACATCCGGGGGGAGGCGGATCACCGCTTCACGAAGTGCATCGGCGGTTGCCCGGCCCAGCGCCCGGAGGATTGCTGATCGATCAGGGGTGCCCATCAACAGTAGTGAGAAAAGAGCAGACATAATCATTTGGATGCCGGAATGTTCCACACAATAGAGAGATACAGGTCACCCTGTGAAGGACAGGGTATAAAAAGAATGGTCAGATAGACAAAAAAACAGATTAAAAATTGAAAAGAGCAATTATTTCTTTTCTTTCCCGCCTTTTGCCGGCTTGCCGCCCTTTGCCGGCTCTTCGGCAGCCTTTGCCGCGGGAACTGCTGCTGCCTTCTTTTCCTCAGCACCCTTTGCAGGCTCCCTGCCCTTCGCGGGTTTGCCGCCCCTGTGCTCTTCAGCACCCTTCGCCGCTTCCTTCTCCTTGGGTTCCTCAACGGCTGCTGTTACCGGTGCAGCAACAACCTTCTCCTCAGAGAATTTGGCCGCCACAATTCTGCCGCTCACCTTGATCGTACTGATCTTGAGGTGTGAAGGAGAGGGGAGCTTGTGCCCGCCATGGCGGAGTGCATCCTTCACCTTTTCGAGATACTGGGGGGTTGAAAAGACGGTAAGGATGCGCTGGTTTGACGCGACCCGTGCGGCAGTCCCGACCGCCTTTCCGAACGCGAGGCGCATCCCTTCGGATACACGGTCCGCACCTGCACCGGTCGCCTGCTTGTTCTCACGGAGGACATGGTGGGGATAGACACGGACCTTGAAGTGGAAATTCGCCCTACCGACCTCCTTCATCAGCCTGCGGTTGACGCTGATGCGTGCTGATTCGAGCGCAGAGTGACGGACCTGACACGCCTCTTCGATGACCAGATCAACCTGTGTCGGAAACTCCTGTGTGAGGTTTCCCATCTCAAACTGCACGATCTTGCTTCCCGGAACCCCGCCCATGTACTCACGGCGCGTGTAGGCTTTCTTTGAAATGTTCCTGTACATCTTTCCTGGTTTTCTTACCATCGCGTCCCACTCCTTTTAAACAGCGTTGCTGGGCATAAAAATCCAACATGGGATCAGAGATTCATGCCATACGATATCGTAAACTGCTTTAATAAAATGGAGATGTGGCGTATTAAACCTTACGAGAGAGAACATTTCGGCTGGTTGATCATGTCGAGGACATACCTGCGGACTTTTGCGAATTCCACGCTGGTGCGGTCACGGGGGTGGGGGTGATCGACCGGTATTACATCGCAGATCCGGCCGGGGCGCGGGGTGAGCACCAGGATCCGGTCAGCAAGGAAGACCGCTTCGTCCACACTATGGGTGACAAACAGGATCGTCTTTTTTGTCTTGCCCCAGATGTCGAGAAGGTCATACTGGAGCTTGTTTCTGGTCTGTGCATCGAGGGCCCCGAACGGCTCGTCCATCAGGAGGACTTTCGGATCAACGGCGAGCGCCCGCACCACGGCGATACGCTGCCGCATGCCTCCCGAGAGCTCGTACGGGTAGCTGGTCCCGAATTCAGAGAGCCCGGTCAGGGCAAGGTATTTTTGGACGATTCCCGCCCGCTCTTCTTCCACGACTCCCTGGATCTCAAGACCAAAAGCGATATTCTCGTTGACCGTGCGCCAGGGGTAGAGAGAATAGTCCTGGAAGATCATCCCGAGCTTTCTGTTGGGGCGGTCAATTACGGTCCCGTCGATCCGCACAGTGCCGGATGTCGGGTGGTCGAGCCCGGCGATGATGCGCAGGAGCGTTGTCTTCCCGCACCCGCTGGGCCCGAGAATGCAGATGAACTCCCCGTCCCTGACGTCAACACTGATATCAACAAGTGCCTCCACCAGCTCCTCACCGTTCTTGACAAACTGCTTCGAGAGGTTTTCGATGGTCAGTGTCATCTCTCAAGCACCCTCCACGAAAACGAGCGCCGGTCGATCACTTTGAACAGGTAGTCAAACCCGATCCCAATCAGCCCGATCACGATCATTCCTGCAATGATCACCTGCACCTGCCCCCAGTTGTAGGAGGACATGATCAGGTACCCGAGCCCCGAGTTGGTGCCCGGCATCATCTCGGCAGCGACCACGCACATCCATGCGATACCGAACCCGACACGGAGCCCGGTCCAGATCGTGGGTGCCGCCCCGGGAAGGACCACCTTGAGCAGCACCTGGCGGTGGGTTGCGCCAAGGATCTCCGCGGACTCGATCCAGTTTCGCTTTACGCTTTTCACCCCGTCAAGGGTATTGAGGAGGATGGGGAAGAACGCACCGAGTGCGATGATGAAGACCATCGATGCGAGCCCGATCTTGAACCATGCGAGGGCAAGCGGCACCCAGGCAAGAGGCGGAATAGGGCGGAGGAGCTGCAGGGTGGAATCGAAAAAATCATGTGTAGAATCTGACCGTGCCATGCTGATCCCCAACGGTATCGCGAGGCCTGCAGCGATCAGGAACCCGAGGATGACCCTTTCAAGGCTGGTAAAAGCATTGGTGATCAGGTTGCCATACCCGAGGATGTCAGCAGTCGGTGAGAACAGGACCGCAAAAACCGATTCAAGCCGCGGGAGTATGAACTCGTTGTTGAGAAGGATCGCAATGATCTCCCACCCGATAATTATTCCCAACGGCAGGATCACTTTCAGGAACGTATGGGGGTGCAGGAGCCCCTCATGCCCACCGCCACGCTTCATAAAACCCATTGAGTGTACCGCTTGCCGTGAAAAAGGATTAATGTTGTTTCATTTCTGCAGATGTATTCACTGCACCGGCAGAAATTGCCTGTTATGAGGACTCTTTGATCGCAATACCGCTGTCCCTGATTGCAAACTTGAGCATGACATCCTGGATGGATCCTTTGCCCGGGTTTGCCATGACGAGGGGTTTGCCTTCGGCAGATCTCTGTTGCGCCCACGCGATAAAGGATTTCCAGTCGGTGACCGGTGCGCCGGCAGCAACAACAACCCCGGAACCCTCCGTGTTAAGCGGGTGAAGGATCCTGATAGGTATGCCCTTGTCAATGGCAGCGAGTTCCGGTGGTGTCCCGATATATCCCATCTGGACGGTATCGGTTGCCGCCAGCTGGGTGACCTGCGGCCCGGCGTCACCTCCGATCAGCTTGACCTCAGCAACCTTCTGCCCGTTGACCATAAGGTCGCAGAGCTCGGGTTTGGACTGGGACGGGTCTCTGGGTACAAGCGCCACGCCATAGGTATCATTGAAGTACTGGTACTTTTTGACGGCGACGATAAGGGAAGCCGAATGCATATCCCCGTTGAGGTACCCGATCGCAAACGGTTTGTCCAGCCTGGCAGGTGTTACGACCTTTTTGTCGTCAACCATCTTCCGTGCTGTATGGTACGGTCCGAAGTTGAAGATCATCGCTGCCCGTTGTTCGGGCGTAGCATTCCTGATGTTGGCGGTGATATACCCGAGATCGATCTGAGCGCTCACGAATTTGGTGGTACCGTTGATCCATGAGGGCGAGGGGTCGGTGGTGTACTTCACGGTGGGCAACGCGGAGTGGACGACAGCGATTGAAGATACCGTGACGTTTCCATAGGTCAGGTTCCCTTTGCCCGCGATCCAGTCAGCAACAAGCTCGCCGGATTCTTCCTTGTGGGTATTGATGTAATCGGTCGACGCGATGGTCAGGGCACTGATCGCGTTGACAATGTCGGGATTTTTCGCGATAAAGTCGTCCCGCACGAACAGGGCACAACAGGGGTGGTCCTTCCACATCCCCATTGGGGGGAGGTCGCCTGAATACACAAGGACCTTTCCAATCCTGCTTTCTGCAGCCACAGCAACGAACGGCTGCCATGCGATGTACCCGTCGATCTGGTTTGTTGCCAGAAGCATCGGAAGGGGCCCGACCCCTTTGCTGTACAGGATAGTGACACTTGCATTGCCGGACGTGCCCGCCGGCTGCGTGCAGCCGGCAGTGAGGAGAACGAGTGCAATCGTGATGAGCACGATTGTGGTTACCTTTAACATTTTCATACACCCAGTGTTCTCCGGTCAATAATTAAAATACTACGATCAGGACATTTTTTCTGTCTTTTTGTGATAAATTATATATAAAAAATGCGAAAATGGACACTGGTAATCTGATAAATGTCCACGAACGGGAAATTTTTCCTGCCTTGGGTTAGCACAATAATAAAAAAATTTTTCAGGAATTATCACAATTGTATCTATGATATGGCACAATCAGACCCGATCGACCGGCTCATGCGCGCGGCACTGAGCTCAGATGAGGAGTTTGTTCTGACGCTCAACAATCTCCTGAAGCACGACCTCCGGATCAGCGTGCGGGAGCTCTCGGAAAAGAGCGGGATCTCCCCGAGCTCGCTGTACAAACTCCTGCATGGGAAACGTTCCCCGAACCTGAGTACGCTTCGTGCCATCATCCGCGCCCTGCGCCACCTCTACCATGTCGGGGACGAGACATTCATCGGGCTGATCGCTGCCCGCCCGGTGCTCGAGAACGTCGAGGAGCGGGTCGCCGAGATTGACGGGCACCGCATGCGGGTCCGCGAATACCCTGTCCACACCATGGAGGATGCAATTGTCGCTGCTGTGCGGGCAGAACGCGAAGGAGCGATTGCGATCGTATGCGCCCCGATTGTGTCAAGTATTATCGAGCAGCTCGTCCATGTGCCGGTCGCGACCATCATACCCCGTGAATCGGTCCAGCGGGCAATCGAGCTGGCAGCACGGAAGGCGTGGATTTAATGAATCCGCAACTCATAGGTAAACGAGTACAAACCGGATGGTGAACGGATGCGAACCGACGTTGTAAGGCTGGGACGCCTTTCCGGCGAGAGAACCGGGGAGATGATGCGGTTCCTCTCATCGATGCGTGCCGACCGCTGTATTGCTGACGCAGATGTGCTTGTGGACATCGCCCACGTGCTGATGCTTGACAAGCAGAAGATCATCGACCGCGATATCACAAAGCAGCTCCTCCAGGCACTCCTGGAACTCCATGACGAGGGGGTTCCTGACGAGGCGTTCGATGACCGGTTTGAGGACGTCCACGCGGGCATCGAGTCCATCCTCACCGAGGCGGTCGGTGCTGACGTCGGCGGGCGCATGCACATGGGGCGGTCGCGAAACGACGAGGTAGCCACCTGCATCCGGATGAAGCTGCGTGACGATATCCTCAAGCAGATGGCAGCACTCCTCAAAGTGCGCGAGGTACTGGTCGCCCTTGCCGGGCAGCATATCGACAGCGTCATGCCCGGTTTCACCCACCTGCAGCACGCCCAGCCGACGACCCTTGCCCACCACCTCCTGTCCTATGAACAGGCATTCTCCCGGGACTTCGACCGGCTGAGGGACGCGTATATCAGGATAAACCAGTCCCCGCTTGGCGCAGCAGCGTTTGCCTCCACGGGCTACCCCATCAACCGGGAACTCACCGCACGCTTCCTCGGGTTCGAGGGGCTGGTGAACAATACCATGGATGCCGTGGCGAGCCGTGACTTTGCGCTGGAGGCGCTTGCCGACCTCTCCATCCTGATGGCGAACGTGAGCCGGCTCTGCGAGGATCTCATCCTCTGGAGCACCACGTTTGTCGCGTTTGTCACCCTTGATGACGCATTCTGTTCCACCTCGTCCATCATGCCCCAGAAGAAGAACCCGGACATTGCCGAGATCATGCGTGCAAAAACCGGGTCGGTGTTCGGCGCGTATACCGGCGCACTTATCACGGTCAAAGGGCTCCCGATGAGCTACAACCGGGACCTGCAGGAGCTCACCCCCAACATCTGGCGCGGGATGCGCGATGCAAAGGAAAGCCTGCGCCTGCTGATTGACATGCTCTCCAGTGCGACGTTCGATGCCGTGCGGATGAGGGAGGAGGCCGGCAAGGGGTTCTCCACGGCGACCGAACTTGCCGATACGCTCGTGCGCAGCTACGGGCTCCCGTTCCGCACTGCCCACAATATTGTCGGGAGGGCGGTGCAGAAAGGATACCTCAACCTTGAAACTCTGGATACGGCGGCGCGTGAACTCGAGGTTGATATCTCCTTTGCAGACAAGGGGCTGACACAGGAGAAAATCAATGAGGTGCTGGATGTCAGTTATTGCGTCGCGCTCCGAAAAGCTCCCGGGGGGCCGGCCCCGTTCGCAACCAAGATCGCAATAGAAGAATGCAGGAAGCAGCTTGACACAGATTCTGCGCTCATCGATGAGCGGCTCGCAAAACTCGCACGGGCAAAGGATGAGCTGATTGCCGAAGCCCGGAGGCTGGTAGCATAAATCCGAAGTTTGTTTCCGGAGACCTCGTTACCTGTGAAGCCGGCGGGCAGGGAAAAACCGGAACCTTTATCACCTGCCGCGATGGCATGGCGGTAATAAAACTCGAATCCGGGTACAACATCGGTGTGGATCCGCACTCCTGCACGTTTGTTGAACGTCCGTCACCTGTCCCGGTAAAAAGGCTCGAAGTAACACCGGACCGTAATCTTCCCGATCTCTCAATCGTATCAACAGGAGGCACCATCGCAAGCCGCATCGATTACCGTACGGGATCGGTAACAAGCCAGTTCGACGCGGGTGAAATTGTATCTGCGATCCCGGAACTTGCGGGCGTGGCAAATTACCGGACGCGGTCTATCTCAACGATCCTCTCAGAGAACATGACCCCGGCAATCTGGCAGGATCTTGCCCGTGCGGTGTCTGAGGAGATTAGGTCTGGTGTGTCGGGTGTCATCATCACCCACGGCACGGATACCATGGCGTACAGCGCATCGGCGCTGAGCTTTATGCTCGACACACCGGTGCCGGTTGTCTTTGTCGGTTCACAGCGATCCGCTGACCGCCCCTCCAGCGACAACGCGATGAACGCGGTCTGCGCAGCGAGCACGGCGACGAGCGATCTCGGGGAGGTGGCGGTGGTGATGCATGCAACGACGAATGACGACCGGTGCGCGATCCACCGGGGCACCCGGGTGCGCAAAATGCATACGTCGCGCCGCGATGCATTCCGGAGCATCGGGATACCGTCAATTGGGACCGTCTCGTACCCCTCCCGCGAGGTTACCCTTGAACCCCATGCAGTGCGGCGTGGTACCCATACGCTCGCACTTCATGAAAAACTCGAGGAACGCTGCGGGCTCGCCCAGTTCTACCCGGGAATGGCGCCCGGGATCCTCACCGCCTGCCGGGGATACCGGGGGCTCGTGCTCTCCGGCACAGGGCTCGGCCATGTCAGCACGGGCCTGATCCCCCTGATCAGGGACCTGATCGAAGGCGGGACGATGGTGGTCATGACCTCGCAGTGCATGCACGGGAGGGTGTGCGACCGTGTCTATGACACCGGGCGGGACCTCCTGCAAGCCGGGGTCATCGAGGGCGGCGACATGCTCCCCGAAGTGGCACTGGTCAAGCTGATGTGGGTGCTTGGCAACGAAAAGGACCCGGATAACGCAGCTGCACTCATGCAGACCGATCTCGCCGGCGAATGGAACCGGAGGAGTTTCCATGGATTATAAGGCAATCGGCCTTGTCGCCGGGATCGAGATCCACCAGCAGCTGGACACAACAGAGAAGCTCTTCTGCCGCTGCGCGACGATGCTGCGCGACACGGCTGACCATTCCGGGGAATTTTTCCGGTACCTGCGGGCGACCGAGAGCGAGATGGGGGAGATCGACCGGGCGGCAAAGGAGGAGATGAAGCGCGAGCGGAAGTTCCGGTACTACACCTACGACACCACCTGCCTTGTCGAGAACGATGAGGAACCCCCGGCACCGCTGAACGAGGAGGCTCTCCTCGTATGCCTGACAATTTCGAAAATGTTCTCCATGACGCCCATCCCGCAAATACACACCATGCGGAAACTCGTGATTGACGGTTCCAACACGAGCGGGTTCCAGCGCACGGCGCTTGTCGCAATGAACGGAGCACTCCCGGACGGGGGCCGGATCGAGACGATCTGCCTCGAGGAGGAGGCGGCTCAAAGGGTGAAGGACGATACCTTCTCGCTTGACCGGCTCGGGATCCCGCTTATCGAGATCACCACTTCGCCCTGCATGCACACACCGGAAGAGGTGCAGGAGGTGGCAGAACACATTGGCATGGTGCTCCGCTCCACGGGAAAGGTGAAGCGCGGGATCGGGACGATCCGACAGGACGTGAATATTTCGATCGCCGGCGGGGCACGCGTGGAGATCAAGGGCGTGCAGGAGCTTGACCTCATTTCAGAAGTGGTGAGACGCGAGGTGCAGCGGCAACAAGAACTCATTAAGATCCGGGATGAATTGAAAAAGAGAGGGGCATCCGTTAGTCCCAATATGATATATAACGTTACCGAACTCTTCAAACAGACGAAATCGGGGATCCTGAAAAAGGCAAAACGGATCGAAGCTATCACGCTCATGGGATTTGCTGGGCTGGTCGGGCGCGAAATCCAACCGGAACGCCGACTCGGGAGCGAGATGTCCGATTACGCAAAGAAGTGCGGCGTCGGCGGGATCTTCCACACAGATGAAAAATTGGCAGCATACGGCATCACGGAGGACGAGATAACACAGCTCCGTCAGCTTACGAACGCTGGAGAGGCTGATTGTATCGTACTCGTTGCCGGAACGAGCCAGAAACAGACGGGATGCGCCATTTTTCAGGTTTTTAACCGGGCAGAGATTTCGATCTCACAAAACCCGGTTCCCGAAGAGACCCGGAAGATGCTTGAAAGCGGGTCAACCGCATACATGCGCCCGCTCCCCGGTGCTGCAAGGATGTACCCCGAGACGGACGTGCTGCCGGTGATGATCGATCAGAAACGGTGGGATATGGTTGAAGTATATGAGCTACTGACTGAACGGACCAAACGAAAGGCCGCTATGTTTGTCGCTGATTACAAGTTCAATAGCAATTACGCCGACCAGGTTGCTGCCTCACCATATTTACCAAGAATTGAATTGGCAATTGACAGTGGAATAAACCCAGATCTTGCCGCTTCTACTTACATCCAATATATATCAGAGATAAAACGAGAGGGAACCGATGTTACGAAATTTTTCATAAATAATGCGGATATTAGGATACTACAAGCGGTAGAAAGTGGAAAAGCTGCAAAAGAAGTTAGATACGACCTGTTTAAAGCTGTTGCCTCAGGAACCAGCGTAGAGAATGCCATAGCAAAGCATGCACCCTCTGTTTCCAAAAACGACCTCGAAGCCCTTGTACAGATGATCATCACCGAGCGTGCCGACTTTGTTGCACAAAAGGGCAAGGCCGCACTTGGTCCGCTCATGGGCGTGGTCATGGCAAAGGTCCGGGGCTCGGTTGATGGCAAAATGGTCAGCGAATTACTCAAGCGTGAAATCGACCGAATGATCGCTGGAAAATCCAGATGACTTTTTAAAAGAAAAAGGGTTTTCTTACGGGATAGCCGGCTCTGGCGCGAACATTTATCAGCAGCACGGCAGAATTAGATAAGGAGTTTAAGCATGGGCAAGACAGGAACCACCATCTGGGCACAGGTGAAGGGCGTCAAGGGGCAGATCAGGCTTGTCCCGAAAAAAGAGGCAGAGCTCAAGACCCCCGGCCCGAACCAGCGGTTCAAGCAGGGAGCAACCGTAAAGAAGGTTGACGAGGCGGCCGAACAACAGTTTGGCGGGCGTGGTGGCAGGCGTGGCGGCGGGCGCGGGGGACGTGGCGGCCGGGGCGGCAGCCGCGGGGGAGACAGGGGCACTCCCGAAAGGACCGGCAACCCGTTGATCAGACGCCGGATGCGCCGTGCAAAAGTGTCGGCGCTGGGCACCAAGCAGAAGTCTGCGCGGTAATGAACGGGAACCGCTGCCCGCAACGTTTCAATAATACTACACAGGGATCTTCAAACTCCCGGATTATCCAACCTCCTTTTTCAGATGGCAGGTGAAATTTTTATAATGAAAACAATCTTTTATGGAGAATATCCATGGTGAGTATGGATCTTCCTACCGCAGTGAAAAGTTACCAGTTTGGCGAACGGGCAAAGTCAGAGCTGATCATTGCATCCCAGCTCTGTATGGCGCTTTCGGGTTTTTCCGGGCAGGAGCGGGCAGGCGGCAGGCGCATGCTGCTCATGCTGATGGAATCCGTCCGCTCCGAACTCCAGTTCGCACACAACAGCACGAACCAGCAGGATTTCGTCAGGGCGATCAACGCCCTGAACGAGGCGATATCCCTCCTTGAGAGTAACCAGCCGGACCAGGCCTCGGAAAAAATTGCTGCTGCTATCAGTGCCTCAACAACATCTGCACAGCAGGCGTGGCAGGTACTGGCGGAACATGGACTCCTCTGAATTCCTGGGATTTCTGACCAGCAGGTCTTCGGTGCGGGACTATACTCCTGAATCCATTCCCGATGAGGAGATCGCCTATATCCTTGCCTGTGCAAGCACCGCCCCGAGCGCCGGAAATCTCGAGGCATGGGACGTGGTGATTGCAACTGACGAAGATGTCAGGATGGAACTCAGGGAGGCAGCATTTGAACAGGAGCACATCAGGCAGGCGGCAGCAATCCTTGTGGTCTGCGCAAACTACGTCCGCTCGATGTCCCGTTATGGGGAGCGGGGTATCCTGTACGCGATGCAGGACGCAACGATTGCCGGTACCTATATGATGCTTGCAGCACACGCAAAAAACATTCACTCGTGCTGGACAGGCGCGTTTGATGAGGAGGAGATCCGTTCGGTTCTCGGCCTGCCGCCCCACATCCGGCCAGTCTGTCTGCTCGCTGTCGGAAAGGGCCATCCCCCCTGTGCACTCACTGAACGTATGGCGGTTGCTGATCATGTGCATTACGAACGATGGTGAAATGGGAGTGGATGAGCGTGCCTGACTATCTGGTAACCCTCGAATCTGCGTGGGTCATACGGGACGCAAAATCGCTTGATGATGCGATCGGGATTGCGATCAGCGAAGCGGGAAAAAGGCTGAACCCGTCAGCGAAATACGTGGAAGTCGAAGCGGGAATGCTTTCCTGCCCGCACTGCGAGGGGGAACTCTCGACCGCGATCGTCGTTGCAGACACGGGGCTTGTCGGGCTCTCACTGGAGATGAAAGTATTCCGGGCAGAGTCTAAAGAGCATGCGGAAAGGATCGCAAAATCCGTCGTGGGTAAGGCGCTGCGGGACGTCCCGCTCAAACTGGTGGATGTGCAGGAGATATGATCCACGTTGTCGGGCATACCGCAGTTGACCACATATCCACCGTCCACCACCTGCCGGACAAAAACACATCGACGCATATCACCGACCGGAAGATCTTTTTTGGGGGCGGTGCGGCAAATATCGCGGCAGGCATCGCGATGCTGGGCGAACCCTGCACGCTGGTATCCTGTGTGGGTGATGACTTTTCGGGGACAGACTATGACCAGTGGATGAAACGTCTCGGGATCCGTCAGCAGTTTTTTTTTGTGCCCGGTACCCATACCCCGACAGCGTTCATGTTTACTGACGAGGCCGGTGACCAGATGACCTTTTTCGAATGGGGCGCCTCAAAGGCATTTGCCACAAAAACAGAAAAAGCCCCTTCGCTCCCGTTCGTCCACATGGCAACGGCTGATCCGGACTTCAACTGCCGGGTTGCAGAAAAGGGGGGTTTTGTCTCATTCGATCCGGGGCAGGACGTGTTCTGGTACTCAAAAGAGCAGCTCGACTCGATCATCTCCAACACCGACATCCTGTTTGCAAACCAGCACGAAGTGCAGGGGTTGTGCAGGACGCTCGGGATTACAAAGGAAGCGCTTATCGGGCGGGTTGAGACCACCATCTTTACGATGAGCGGGGATGGCAGCACGCTCTACCATGACGGGAAAGAAGAATTTGTGCCAGCCGTCCCGGTGCGCCTGTCTGACCCGACCGGTGCAGGAGACTCCTATCGTGCCGGCTTCCTCACCGCGTATGCCCGCGGGTATGGACTCCCCGACTGCTGCAGGGTCGGGACGGTCACTGCATCGTTTGTCGTGGAGCACCCCGGCTGCCAGACACACCTGCCGGACTGGGACGCAATGCTGGCGCGGTTCTGTCGCTATTTCGGGGCGCCGGATGAGCCCGGGGAACAGAGGTTCACATGAGCTGGGCTGCGCTCACCTCAGGCGGAAAGGACTCGATCCTCGCATGCCAGAAAGCGATCGATTCCGGAAATGATGTCGGGTTTCTTGTCACCGTCCGGCCGGAGAACCGCGAGTCCTTCATGTTCCACTCGGCAAACCTCGATGCGGTGGCGGTCATCGCGCGGGTGGCAGGAATGAAGTATGTCGAGGTCCGTACGCATGGCAGAAAAGAGGAGGAAGTTGCTGATCTCGAACAGGGCCTTTCCTGCCTGCCGGTGGATGGCATCATCGTTGGTGCGGTCGCCTCCGCTTACCAGAACGACCGGATCGCGGCAATTGCAGAAAACCTGTCGCTGGAAGTCTATGCACCACTCTGGCAGATGGACACAAAAGCACTTCTTTCTGAGGTGGCGAGGCGGATGGATGCCATCATTGTCGTGACAGCCGCAGGAGGGCTCGACGAGAGCTTTCTCGGGGCACACATCAATGACGGACTGATCCGCCGGTTACAAACGGTCGCCTCGCGCCACCGGATCAACCTCGCAGGCGAAGGCGGGGAGTATGAAAGCCTCACCCTTGACGCGCCGTTCTATACCCGCCCCGTCACGTATGCAACTGCAGAGATACGGAAAACTGCCGACCGGAGTGAACTCGTGCTCGGGGGTTTTGCATAATGGCAATCGGCGGTGATGTCAAACTCGGGCAGCTGACCCGGTATATCTTCACGGCACCTTCCTGGAAGCGTTCGCTCATCATCATCGCGCTCCTCGGTCTTCTGATCGATGGCGCAGGTGTCCGTGCCTGGGTGATCCTGTCCGTTTCAAACCTGCCATTCCCGTTCTCAGGAACCATCGCATTCACCCTGCCGGCGTTCATCGGGTTCTTCCTGACCAAACCCCTTATTGAGTCCAGTGGCAAGGCGATGACATGGAACCGCTCTGCGCTGCTCGCGCTCAGCTGCACGGTCTTTGGGGTCATCATCACGCTTGCCGCATTCATCTCCCGCGTGGCACCTGTCTCCCTCTTCTATGCAATCTCGCTTGGGTTTGTCTTCGGCCTCCGTCTTTTTGTGCTCGTCGCAATTGCTGACTACCGGATCCCCCGCATGCTGGTCCCTGCTTTTACCCAGAGCGGTGTCGGCATACTTGCCGGCATGTTCCTCTTCTCGCCCGCATTTGGCATTTTTGCGCTCGTCCTCCACGCGGTCTTCGGGCTGGGATTTGCCATCCTGATCTGGCTGATCGAACGCCCTCTCAACCGGGCGTTCGGTATCCGCGGGCTCGCGTTCATCAATGCGTTCATCGCCCACACGACCGATGGTTCCCGGGGGATGGAGGACTTCTTCCGGGAGATCGGCGAGGAGATCTATGTCCCGCAGGTGAGCCTCTTTTTCCGCAAAAAGAAAGGGAAGGACATCCTTTTCACCGTCCCGAACCTCCACCCCGGGCCCATGGGGGAGGTTGGCGGTGGCAACCTGCCAAAGATCCTGCACGACAATTTTGAGGAGGAGACGCTGGTGCCGCATGGGTGCGCTACGCATGACTTCAACCTCGTCTCGGAAAGCGAGATCCACAAGGTGATCGATGCGGTAAGGGGCTCGAAAGCAGACCTTGTCTATGTTCCCACCGCAACCCAGTCCCGGCGGCTGTCATCAGGTTCGGTACACCTGCTCTTCCAGCGGTTCGGGGATGCGATCCTGCTGGTCTCCACCCGGTCCCCGCAACGCACCGAGGACCTTGACTTTTCGGTTGGTATGGGGATCATGGCAGAGGGGCACCGCTGGTATTCCCACGTCGCATTCGTGGATGCGCATAACTGCATGACAGACCTCTCATCGCCGGTGCATGCAGCGACGCTCACCGCCACCGAGTACCAGCGTGCGGCCGAAACCGCGATGGAAGCCTGCCACGGGCTGGACCTTCACCCGTTTGCGATCGGTGTGGCCCACCAGACCGTGCCCTACTCCCGCGAACAGGGGTTCGGCGACCTCGGTATCCAGGCACTCGTGGTCGAGACCTGCGGACAGAAGACTGCATACGTCCTGATAGACGGCAACAATATGGCACAAGGTATCCGGGAGGTGCTCCTTAAGGAAATCCTGACCGTCGTGGATGCCGCCGAGGTCATGACAACGGACACACACGTCGTAAACACAATCACCGGCAAAAACCCGGTGGGTATGCACGTGCCGCCGGCAGAATTCCTCCCGCTTGTCATGCAGACAGTTCTCGCTGCGATCGCTGACCTCTCACCTGCAGAAGTCGCAGCGGGTACAGCACACTGCAACGGTATTGTTGTCTTTGGTTCTAACCGGATCTCCCAGCTTGCCAGCACCGTGAACGCGATGCTGATCTATGTTGCCCCGCTCTCGCTTGCTATGCTGCTGCTCGCATTCCTGCTCTCCCTCATAGCGTATATCGTGATTGTGTAGCGTTGCACCCTTTATTTTTAAAAAACACGAAAATCTCACGCTTCTAAAAAAAAAGTATTTATGGAGCAGCGTGCGATTACTCATTGTCAGGAGCAGGAGGGAGCAATAACAGATACAATGAAAGATCCTGTATTGTTTTACAGCGGATGAACAAGCGTGAAAGGACTGGTGATCGAATTTCATTTTGCCATGATTTCTGAAACCCGCTGGATCGGTGTTGATTTAAACACCACCGGGCACGTGGCAGTCGCTGCTGACCCGTTAAGCGGGGAAGGTCATGAAACTGGGAAAGAATGCACCGTATGTTCACAGTCATTGTTTAAAAAACTGTACAAACCTCTGGAAATCGGGAAAATTCTGGAAACTCAAAAAACTCAAAAGCCGCGAACGCACGATCATCAAAGGTGCGATTCACACCATCAGAAGGCAGATCGTATCATTTGCAGAATCAGTTGGTTCCGGCATCAAATTCGAAAAACTCTTCAACACCCACATCGATCCACCGAAAAATTCATCGAATTATTTTGAATTTTCGTTTGACAACGCCTCATTCTTCCACCTCCAGCAGCAGGTGGAACGCAAGGCTAAAAAGGCCGGCATCCCCGTTATCTACGTGAACCCGGCGTACACCTCAAAACGGTGCAGCCGGTGTGGCAGATTCTGGAGACGGTACCGCAAACGGTTTGAGTGCCCGCACTGCGGCTACGTAGTGCATGCCGATGTGAATGCCGCGTTCAATATCGCCACCGCTTCGATCCGGGCTGAGGTGATTGGTGCAACAGGAGAACTGGAGAGGGATCGCCTCGGTCTCACCAAAAAGGAACTGCGCAGGTTCTCGAAGTCAGATGCTACATACAACCGTCACGAACCCGACCTGTTCGTACCTATGGGTTTTGAGAATCTTCTTTATGTCTTGGAGTACCAGGATCAGCAGATGCAATGTACTCCATCCTGATCTTTCTTGTAACGATTGCACTCATCTCGTTTGTTGCAATCCGTTACAAGACACCACCATTCCTCATCCTTTTTTCCGGAGCCCTGTTCTTCGGGATCGCTTCAGGAATGCCTCTTGATGCCCTTGTCCAGGCTGCAATCTCAGGTATGGGCAGGGTATTTGCACTGCTCGGACTTGTGATCGTTGCCGGAGCAGTGATTGCAAGGGTGATGCAGGAGCAGCACCAGATCGGGCAGATCGTTGATGACCTCCGCTCTGTGGTGAAAAAACCGTTTGCTCTTTCCGGGCTTGCCGGCTTCCTGCTTGCGATCCCCCTGATGTGCTGCATCACGGCATTTGTGATCCTCACCCCGGTTATCTCGGGCTTTGGGAACAATACGGAGAGAGCTAAAGGGTTATTGTACACCGCGGCTCTCGGGAGCCTGATCTCGTTTGCACTCATTTATCCCACACCGGTAATCATCGCACTGTTCTCCGCGATTCCGGGTATGGCAATTTCACCGGTTATATTCGACCTGTACATGCTCCCGATCTCTCTTGTACTGCTCGCAGGTGCGATCCTGCTGATGCGGCACCGGTTTGCCGGTACGCCCAAAAAAGATCAACAACCTGATGAACAGGTACCACTTCCCGGAACACAGAACCATGCACGGGCATGGTACCCGTTCATTGTTATGGGGCTTGCGATGGCACTCGGTATTGCACTGCTGCGGCTCTCGCCTTCGAGCCTGATCCAGGTCGTAATGTTCGCCGGTGTCGTGACCGCACTTGCATTCGCACCGGCACCGGTCAGGACAAGTGCGTTCACTTCAGGAGCAAAACACGCGGGCGTCATCATCTTCGACCTCTGTGGTGCGGGAGCACTCGGTTCAGTGATCGCTGCAAGCTCCCTTGGCATGCAGGCGTACAGCCTGCTTACTCTTGCACTCCCCGCTATTTTTGTCCCATTCCTGCTTGCAGCACTCATCCAGACTGCACAGGGATCGCGGGTCGTAACCGCGGTGATCACCGGAGAAATTATTGCAGGTACCAGCATCGCTGCATCGATCCACCCCATCCCCCTCATCCTTCTCATCAGTGGCGGAGCGTGCATCGTCTCCTACCTTACCGACCCGTACTTCTGGCTTGTCCAGCGGGCAACAGGTGATGATGTCACAACAGTTGTTAAAAATTACACGATCCCGCTGGCTGCTTTCGGGGTCGTTCTCTTTGTCGTGGCAGCGGGGCTGGCGCTATTGTTGGTGTAAGGTGCCCCAAAGCGCATCGGCACAGGGTGGCAGGAAATCTAAAAAAAATTAGTTCCTTTTGGTCTGGAGACAAAAAGTTATATCGTAATAAATTTCCCGACAAACGATGGATCGCCGGAAAGAACATACAGGAATGCCTGCAGTATTTCCGGTGAAGACAGAAAGATCAGGGTCGTTCCAATCGTTGCCCAGATAAATGCGTTGAGGCTGCTCCTTTTCATATGGTAGGATCCGACGCCGATGAGACCAAAGCCTATACCCCCGATGATACTGGGGATGATTACCGTCGGATCGAAGAGCCTGCTGAGATCGAAAAACAGCGAATCAAGCAGGGGAAAGGCAAGGGCATACAGGACCAGAGGGACAAAAAAACCCACGGTCGGTGTCGTGTAATGGAAACCCTCGAAAACAAGAAATACCGGAAGAAGAAACAAAAACAGAATACCAACGCCCAGCATCAGTCTCAACGACGATGAGATGCCATAGACCTCAAGGAACAGAATAATAAACCACGAAATGATGAGCGATTGAAGGAAGGATATCCCGATCGGGAGTATCTCCCATGTACCTTTGAATACCGTGTTGATCGTTGTCATACCTGCTGTCCTCCATCATCATGCTGAACTCCGGCCGTTTCACATCAGAACAGGATCGGCCCATCCCTTTTGTATGAAGTGAACGATCCCTAGCTTTTCTTATCTGCATTAACTAGTATATAAAATATGATGTTATTTCTTTTTCAATGGATTATGATTTGAATGGTAAATAAAACGATAAAATCTTTTTTTTAATGTCGCATCACCGCTGGGGGGTGACGCCCGCGGGTGGGGAACTCTATCATGCCGGATAGATCCGGAAGGAAGGGGATGGACAGATTGCGACTGGCGGAGAGGGACTTGCAGCTGACAGGGTTCGATATTTTTCCTGTTGCCCTTAACAAGACCCGCGCTGCAGACCGCAGCGCCCGAAGCTCTTCTCTTTTTGAACTCTGTTAACTGCCTTTCCGTTTGGAAACGGCAGGAATCCCCATGAGCACCGGGTAAACAGGGCGGGGGGTGACAGGAAAAATTTGCAGCTCACTGGACAATCACCGACGCGTTCGTATCAAACGGGTTGGAGCGCATCGCAAGGGAGAAGAGATACGGGTAGTGCTGCTTCAGGTGCCGCATATACGTGAGCCACTCAAGAACAAGCAGCCCGTACACCCGGTTGATATCCCCCGAGAGATGGTCGTAATCGGTACTGGGCAGGTCGGTGAGGCGCTCGCGTGCGATCAGCTCCTCAGCAAGGTGAAACACGGCGTGGAGCAGATCGGTGAATGTATCATGCTCGACCAGCTGGGGGTTTTCGAGCAGCGCGAGCATGAACCCCTTGTGGTGCGTGAGAAACGCGTGGAGTTCGTCAAGAGGGATGGTGCGGGAGTCGAGACGGTACACGTGCTGGCGGAGCGTCAGTGCTGCCTGTGAAAAATCCTCATCTGACCAATGGTTCGACACAATGAGGGCGGAGCGGATGCCTTCGATACCGGGATCTTTTGCGCTGAATTTCTTCAGCAGTTTTGTCCCCACTTCAGAAAAAAAGACCCCGACGACCATGTTCAGCTTGGTAAGCCTCTGCGTGCGTTCGCGTTCGTCGATCATGTATTCGATCGAGTTCGCCGCCACACCGACAAAACAGCCGACTCCGGCGAGGATGATGAAAATGACCAGGACTTTCCCTTCAGGTGTCAGGGGATGGATGTCGCCGAACCCAACAGTGGCAATCGTTACGATAATGAAATAGAGTGCATTGAGGGGTGAGAGATTTTCGAGCATCATGAACCCGATCATGCCGGCAACAACCACGCTCACCAGTACAAGAATGTAAACCTGCAGCCGGAATTTGACGTGACTCATCTCATGTTCCTTTCATGCATAATTGTATAAAATACATCCTTTTGCTGACGGTTCGCAATGAAAAATGGTGATACCCCCGACCAGATTCGAACTGGTGTCGCCGGATCCAAAGTCCTGCATGATTGACCGCTACACTACGGGGGTGTACTGTGGCATTAGTATATGGGGGATTCGATATTTAAGCGATGGGGAGATCCCCCGTACTCATGTAAGAAAAATAACTCTTTCAGATCCGAACTCCCCCATAAACGGACAAAGAAAAAATGGCCATTTATCATATAGCATTATAAGGTTTATAACAAATGCATTTCAGACGTTCGGGGGCTTTTCAACCGTTCCGGAAAGCGGGAAAAACTGCTGGTAGACCTGCCGGCGTTCATCGACATCGGTATGAAGATAGATCTCAGTGGTCTTGATGGAGGTGTGACCGAGATTTTCCTGTACAACGCGGAGGTTCTTGGAACGCCGGTAGAGCTCGCTTGCATAACTGTGCCGGATCTTATGAGGCGTGATGCCCACCGGAGCATAGTGCCGGAAAATGTGCTGAATTGCACGGGGTGATATATTCTTACCCTGCTGTCCTGCAAAGAGCGGCCCCATGATCTGGTTGCCGATGAATTTCCTGATCGCAGCCAGGGTATCATCATCGACAAACACGATCCGGATCTTGTCACCTTTCCCCCTGATCCTGATGGTGTGCTCCTCAAAGTCAATGTCTTCGATATTGATGTTACAGAGCTCGGAGACACGGACACCGGTGGCATAGATTGTCCTGACGATCAACTTGTCCCGTTCGTCCGGGATCGAGTCGATGAGCTGCAATACCTGACTGTGTTTGAGGTACTTGACCTCCTGCTGTTTGATCCTGGGGCGCTCGATGCCGACCATCGGGTTTGCCACCACGGCTCCCTGCGTGTACAGAAACCGGTAGAAAGAACTCAGGGTGGAGATGACACGGTGAAAGGTCTTGGGCTTGTACGTCCGCATGGATGATAAAAAAGAAAGGAAATCCGTGATCATCACCAGGTTCACATCGACACCGGTGTCAAGCCGTGCTTTTTCCAGGTCTTTCCAGTAGAAGACCAGCTTTGTCACTTCCGTATGCCTGCGCAACCAGACATAAAACGCAAAATGCTTGATCACCTGCTCATAACTGTCGAGGGTGCGGTCGGAATAGTTACGCATCCGGAGGTAGGTGCGGTAGCTTTTGAGCCACTCCGAAAAATAACCGCTTTCCATGGTCTATTCTTTCTTATCTCTCACAATTAAAGGTTTGCGCAGAATAGACATTCTACGACAAATACGAAAGATGCGTCTTTATCCATCGTGCATCCCCCTGTCGACCGGACCCGGTCGATCCAGATGCTCCTGGCGGCCGTCGGGAAGGATACAATCGATTGCGGGAGGGGGTGAAAAACGGGGTTTTTTCCATTTTGACCATGTCCGGTACCGGTTATCCCCAGATTTTGCCTGCAAACCCCTTTTTATCAACCGTTTTTTTACAGCACTCCATTGTTCGGTAGCCAGCGGGAAGGTGCCCGCGTAGTGATCGCACGTCCCTTTCCATTACCACAGAAAGGGGAGATGACACGAAGGGGATGGTGTAATCTCTCACTGGATATACCCGGCCATGTGATGAACGGGCTGGTAATTACTCCTGACGTGACTGATGCACGGGAGGCAATCTCGTGGGACCGTAGTTTCAGGAGTAAACCCCGGTACGGAGTATCCATACCATTGGTGCGAACCTTCATTCATCCGCGTTCTTTATGGATAATGTACTATTAGGAGGGTCCGCACACGTAGTATCATGGTGAGCCCACCTCCGGAATGATTCTGAATGTCATTGAATGAGCATCTTCAGAAAGGAAGGTTGGGGAAATGATGACCACGTGCACATGGTTTGAGCGTTATTTCAGTTATATTCGATGATCCTCTCATGATACAGAACGGTACCTCCGACAGGGTTCAGGACGATAATGAAAAGGGCATGGTACCGGCCCGGCTCCTGATATGATGCCTTCCCGAAGGACTATCGCCTGTGGTGCATCCAGATCACCCTGATTGTGAGGATTCCTTCGGGCACCTGAATTTTTCTGTCCACAGGGGTCGACAGATGAGGTATTGCTCTGCCTTTTTGACAGGGATTATCGCAATTGGGGGGTGCCTGCCGTGACAAAGGTCAGGGCAGACTTGAGAGAATTTCCCAAAGAAAATTTTTTGATTATACCCACGCGGCGGGGATGGAGAAAGTCGAAGATTTTTTAAAATCTTCTCCAGTTTGCTCTTCCTTATCGAACAGCAAACACCTCCAAGAGCGTAGAACCAGCGGAAAAAAACATTTTAGGTCCTGTGAAATAATTTGAACTGGGGGTCAAATGCTCACGGGGGCCTTTAGCAACTGCCTCCGCCCCCGCCGCCCGGGCATCCCCCATTCCTTTGAAGGAATGACTCCCCCGATCCTGTCTTTTCTGTTGTCACAAAAAAGCCCTTTTTAAAAAGGCATATAACCGCGCTTTTTTCAGATCCAATAAAAATTTTCAGGATACTCGCATTTTTACTTATCATGAGGATGTATTTTTCAAAATAATTGATTTTTCAGCCTTTTTTACCACATATAAACCATATGATGCTATACACAAAAGGGGATTTTTGCGCATGATTGGATCACTTCCCGTTCTTCCCAACAGAAAGGTACCAGAAGGTTTACTGGAGCCACACTTCGTTTGATGCAACCATGCACCTGATCAATCACCCATGAGTCAGGGATTGGTACCAGAATCGATGGTATTTCTGTAACAATTCCGAAAAGCTGTCGGCCTGGCAGGACCAGTACGCACGGTGGCTGAGGGGAAGGGTCATGTTAATCACGATCGTGCACTGACGGTGTTACCGGCAAACAAGGAAGATCTGGTTACCAGAATGATTGTACATTGGGACCCTGGTTTCTTTGATAAAATGCTCTCATTATCATATTTTTTTACCGGTCAGTCACCCACAGGGGGACGCCCCAACGGCGGGGACAGGGCAGAGGCGCAGTCCTGAAAAATGTCATGCACGGTGAGATAATCTTCCCACACAGGATACTGCCGGATACTATCATGATGGCTGGGATTGGAACGATACCATCAGGCCGACCGCATTGCCGGCGAACAGCGGCATGACGGTAAGAACGGCAAAAGATTTTTTTCACGGTCAGCTTGGCTCCCGGGAGATCTTATAAACAATTCTCTCCCCCCGCAATTGATCTCATTTTTTATGTCTCGCCGGCATGACTTTCAGATCAGTCCACCAAGGGGAGAGTATCTCCATCCCTGTACCAATGGGCCCCGCATCATGGGGGTGCGATCACGCGCAAAAAAAAAAACCTGGAGCATAAAACGGTTGGCATCCGTACATTGGAGATACGGTCCCGGTCCCCATGCGTTTTTTATTTCTTATGATGGGAAGTGGCGTCAGCGGAAGCATGTAACTTTTTTTTTTGAAACGATCCCGTGAACCCATCGTCTGGCAATCATGCTTTGGGACCCATTGATCTTCTGCGCGGATTTCGGCACAAAACACCACCATGAGAGGTTCGTGCGGGCAAATGACCAGCAGCATAGGAGGCCCGGATACCATACCATAATGACCCCACAATTACAGGGGGATATGCGGGATATTCTGCCATGGGATATTCCACGACACGTGCCTTACAAAAGAACGATCTTTCCCTGATTACCTGCCGGACCCCGCTCGTTCAGACGGTGGTTTTTTAAAAGATAAACCAAATAATGCTATATGAAAAGGGGTTTTTGATCAGCGTTTCCCAGGACTTCAACAACGACGGGGCTTATACGGAAAGGAGGATGGTTGCATGGACGAGACCCGGATTCAGGAAGAGATCAACAAATATAAAAAATTCAAAAAAGTTGACGGTGGGACGTACCGGAAGGTGAACCAGTTTCTGCGGAAACGGACCTATATTACCGCACGCGAATGGGCACTTGCCCGCCTCTGCACGGATTTCAGGACAACCGGGGGGGCAGAGATGACCTTTATCGGACAACACCTGCCTGAGCTTGTGCCCTTCATGGAGGATACCTATACACCTCAGGCGGTAAACCAGGCGCGAAATTCATTCAAGAAGAAAGTGCGGAAGGCAAGCGCCACGTTTTTCTACGGGGCGATGTGTGGTTTTTTCACCACCGATGAACTGGATGACCTGCTTTTTGAAGCAAGCGAAGTGGCACGATTCCTCCTCGAAGTGGAAGGGACAACCCTTGATATCGATGAGGAGATCGACATCGAGGACCGCATCACCAAGGTCATGAGAAGTGTGGGTGAAGCAGCCAAAACAATCCTCCAGACCCGCGTCATGGACGCAGAACAGAAACAACCTGATTTCGTGCCTTTAAAAAGTGCTGATACCATCGACGGAACGAACGAAAATCTCCCTTCGGTCAAGATAAGAAGAAAAAGGCGGACCGCACAGAAGAAAATGGCGACATTACCGGAAGAAGAGGCAGGAGAACCTGGTCAGGATAAAGCGCCGTCGCAGTCATCCGCAGCCGCCACCAATGGTGGCCAACCTTTTAACGAGGGGCCGCATGAAAAAAAAAGTTTCCAGGAACAGGACGTATCGATGAGAGGTTTACCGAAAGGAGCATATTCACCTGCTGATCCGAAAGGAACAGGGCCTGATACAGGGGCCGGTCCGCAATGAAAATTATTCAGGTTGCCGGAAGGTCGGGTTCGGGCAAGACATCGTTTATCATAAAACTGGTGCCGGAACTGGAAAAAAAAGGGCGGGTAGCCGTAATAAAACACCTTGGTGACCATGATTTCAGGCTTGAAAACGGGAAGGATACGACACTGTTTTTTTCTGCCGGTGCAACGGTCTCGGTGGGCATTGATAACCAGAAATCGGTCGCCGCGATCCGGACCACCAGGTTGGAAGATGTCCTGAAATTCCTGAGTGGCCAGGGCATTGAATTTGCGATTATCGAGGGCTTCAAGAACTACGCATTCCCAAAAATCGTGATTGGTGATCTTTTGGTCAAGGACTGCGTCGCTGCCAATCCAACGGTTGATGAAGTTCTGGCATCCCTCCATCAGTTTGAAGATTATCCACAGAGAAAATAAACACAGGATCCACCGCAGGGAACGGGGGCACAGTCAGATGAGACCAGAAACCCAGAAAAAACAACTGTTCGGGACGAACGGGGCACGCGGAATTGCCGGGAAAGATATGGTACCCGCGCTCGTTTTCCAGATAGGTGCAGCCTTCGGTTCAATGCGTAAAGGGCGTATTGCGGTGGGGAGGGATACGAGGACCTCGGGGAATTCGATGCTCCTTGCACTCAAGGCAGGACTGAGGGGGGCCGGCTGTGATGTTGTTGATTGTGGTGTTTTGCCTACCCCTGCACTCCAGTATATTGTCAAGGATAATTTTGACGGCGGGGCGATGATCACCGCTTCACACAACCCGCCGGAATATAATGGTGTCAAGGTCATTGAGGCTGACGGGACTGAAATGGCCGATGAGGATATCGTGAAACTGGAACAGCGTATGTTCAACCGCGCCCTTGATGTTCAACCTTGGGACAGGGTCGGTCATGAAGTCAGTGATCCGGCCCTCATCAACCAGTATGTCATGGCGGTTGTCCGGCATTTTCCCTCTCAAATCGGCAGGGGGATGCTTGTTGTGGTGGACCCGGGTTCCGGGCCGGCCTGCACAACAACTCCTGAAATTCTGAAAATGCTTGGGTGCCAGGTACTGACCGTAAACGGTACCATGGACGGGCGTTTCCCGGGACGGATGCCAGAGCCCACTCCCGAAGGGCTTGCAGCACTTTCACAACTTGTGATCAGTTCCGGTGCCTCCTTTGGTGTCGCCCATGACGGGGATGCGGACCGTGCGGTATTTGTCGACGAGAAAGGTAACTATGTCGAGGAAAACCAGGAGTTCGCCGTGGTGGTGCAGCACCTCTGCCAGCAACAAAAAGGGATCATTGTCACACCGGTAAGCACATCGCAGCTTATTGAAGCAATCGCACGAAGAGAAGGCTGCAGCGTCACGTACACCAGAGTAGGAAGTATCTATGTTGCGCGGACCATGCATTCTCTGGAAAAAGAGGGGAAAAAAGTGATATTCGGGGGCGAGGGGAACGGCGGGCTCATCTTTCCCGGTCACCAGTTCTGCCGTGACGGTGGGATGACCGCAGCGATGATGGTATCCATCCTTGCATCAGGAAACGAAAAACTTTCGGAGCTGGTTGGCCGCCTGCCAAAAAGGCACATGATTAAGGACAGGGTGAGGGCTGCGATACCGGAGAAGCTGATCGAAAAACTGGGTCATGCATTCCGTGATGACCTGGTTGAGCATACCGATGGAATAAAAATTTCCCGAAGCTCAACATGGGGGTTAATCCGGGCATCCGGAACAGAACCGCTGATCCGGATCATTGTTGAATCTGACGACAGAGTACATGCTGAGTCTTTTTTCCATGAGCTGATGGATATCATCTCACAAAACCTTCCCCGTTGAAACGTTTTCACATGACAATGATGGAACGAACCATGTTCAGGCACCCTCTAAGAAAAGACCCCAAATTCATTAATATTACTAAATTTCATTTTTTATTCATTTATTTTAAAAAAGAAGTTCATATAAACCATCATTCTTAAAATGAAAAGAAATTTCATGGTATAAGGAACAGAAACAAATGATAAAAATAACAAGGTTTATAAAATATTTCATCTAAATGAAATGATTACCTGGATAACCATGTTGTGACTATATGGTCTTTTCCCTTTCCCAAACGATCACGGAAATACGACACGCAGCATCGATAAATGACCAGTCGGCCTTAAAAAAAAATATTTTTGAAGCTTCCCACCATTCGGGGCGCAAAGATCGCAGGAATACCATCAATGCAGTGAACAGGGTGATTGTAGAAATAGCCATTGAAAAAAACAATTACGACATCCTTTTTTCCCTTAACGGCATTTCACATGATACTGTTTCTGGGCTTTTTTTACCACTCATCCAGCATTATACCAAAACACAGGACCCGTCATTGTTACTCGCAATCGTAAAAATAGCACAAGAACAGGAGAGAAAAAGCACCCGGTTCCGGATTCTGTCAATGGTAACACAGAAGATGATTGAAGCCGGTATTGCAAACTCAAATCCGGTTCTTATATCAAAGGGGATGGAAACACTCGATCTTATCAATTTCAGGAAATATCGTTCGGAATTACTGGTTGGCATCATCCCGCCCCTGATTACCTGGGGATTAAAAACAAAGGACACGGGGCTCCTTTATACCCTGTATTCCCTTGTCCTTGAGATCAGTGATGCCTCGAAACGATCGATACTACATGCCAGGCTTGCGTATACCATTGCCGCAGTGGCAATTGAAAACAAGGATATTATCACATTGAACAGGAGTCTTTCTATTGCCTGCAGCATCAAGCAGAAAAACCGTCGCCAGAACGGCATCGGATCGATAATCGGTCTGGCAGCAAAATCATCACTGAAAAATTCACTGTTCAACATTCCATTGTTTATTGTTCCCTTCAGGGATTTATCCAGGGATCTGCAGCTTGAAATCATCGATGCGGGTCTCTGGCAGGTACTGAATCTGGAAAAGGACAAAATGCATCTCATTGCCATTCTTCAGGAGATATCTGAAAAAATACCCGATGCGCAGGCGATGATTATCCATAATTTATTAAAAAAGGCGCAGAGCAGCGGGGAGTTGTATTTCCTTTCAACTGCCATAGAGTTCCCCGGAAATTTTTCCAGCCATTATACCTTTCCTGTCCGGGAATTCATGAAAGCCGGCATTTCTGTAGCAGAGCATTCGGGAGATATCACTGCACTTGCGATGATTGTGCCCATTGTTGAACAATCGTGCAATGCACGGGAATCTTCACGATATTTTATCCAGTTGACGCAGATAATGGCATCGTATGATTATTTTTTTGAAGCCCTTGCCTTATTTTCACGGGTTGGAGAAGAGGGTGAGAGCCACCCGTCATTTGATGCATGCTGCATCCTGCTCATTAAAAAAGGCATTATTTCCGACAAGGTATCCCTCATAAAGGAGGTATTGTCTCACAAGCTGGAAAGAAAAAGTTATTCTGATAATATCTACCGGGCAGCAATTGAAATCTGCAAAAATTTTTCCTATCAGGATATTATCGGTCATATTGATGCAATCATTTCACTGATCCTTATCCACCCGCAAAAAAACCAGCTTTTGTCCGATAGCATCTCGACCCTGATCAGCCGGGGTTTTCTTGATGAAATGGATCCAAAGGCACTCATCAGCTTAAGCGATTCCATCAGCGTACAACCGTTAAAAGAAAAGTCACTCTCAAAAATTGTCACAAAAATTGCTAAAATCGGCGTTGAAAACAGGAACCGTGATTTTCTTCAGCGATCGGTCGGGCTTACCTGCCTGATTGAAGAGGAGAAGACAAGGTCAGCAACGTTAACCACTATCATCGATGACGCAACAATGCTTGCCGTCCTTGAGGGGGACCTCGGCCTTCTCCGCCGGATGCGGGACTGGAGTGCATCCCTCCTTTCAAAAGATGGTGAGATCAGCGCAATATCAAATATTATTAACGGCCTGATACGATATGCCACCGACAAACATTATCCGGATGCTCTCGAGGAAGCGTACACTATCGCACAGGATATCCACGACCCTTCGTTAAAAAAGGATCTGGTTGAACGTATTGTTGAATGTTTTGTAAAAGTCGGGTGCCTTCTGATAGAGGACCACCAGGATCTGCACCAGCCGGATGCAATCATCCCCGCACTGCCACCCTTTAAACGCGGCCTGGAATTATTAAACCTCCACTGGAAAAAAGAAGTACGGTCATTAAAAATTGCTAATCTGATCGATATTGTCCTTCATTCAAGCCGCAGGAAATTCAGTGAAAATTTTTTTATCCCCCTTGGATTATTTGCCCTTGAAATTGAGAATGTTGATGAACGGGACGCGATGGTCTCACGCATTGTCACAACAATCAACACAGGAACACTCTATTTTGATTCAACAGACCCCTATGAAATTTTTTTCCATTATCTCCGGAGCATAGAATTTATTCAAAACGAGCCCGTATTACTCGATCTTGTTTTCCGCTCCGTCAGACAGATTAAAGATCCGTTCATCCGGCTGTCAAAATTGTCCGACCTGGCGGAATCATACAGCTCTTTGGATCAGCGGGGACGGACCGTGGAGATCCTTGATACGATCCTGTCCTCTCTCGATGGTCTGCCTTTTAACTTCCAGCGGGTACTGCTGCTTTCCGATGTCGCTTACCTGTTCTCACCGATCTCCCCCGATAAATCCAAAAAAAGCCTTGGAAAGGCAGTACAGCTGCTCACGGTTGTTGAAAACGAACGCGAATCGTCCGTACGGAAACAGGTGGTTGTTGCGATTGCCAGATTGTATGAAATAACGCAGGAAAAATCCCTTGTCGATGAAGCCCTGGGAATTATTTCCGGGATCCGGGATCCCGTTGAATACATCAATGCGATGATCGTTGTGTACCGTATGGTCAGGGACGACCCCCTGCAACACAAGGAAATTGTCAGGAAGATCACAAAGAGCTGCAGGACGATCACATCAGCGGCTCAACGGGCATCGATGCTTCTTGATATTGCCATGATCATCAATGACGGTGGCGATACTTTTTCCCATTCCCTGCTAAAAGAAGCTGAAATTCTTATTGGATCGATTGACATCTCCTCGATTGCCGATATTATCAGGGAAAGGATTGCCAAGGCATACATGGTAATAGCGAATAAGAAAAACTATCATAATCTGGTACAAAAAGCCATCAGGAATATCAACGGGATAGAGAATGAAGAGACCAAAAAGAACTGTCTGGACCAGGTGGTGCACAGAATTACCTGGGACTACGCACCGCTTTACAGCAAGATCAAGGCAATGGCCCAAAAGATGATCGATGATGGTGCCGGGGCAGGACATACCGTCGCAATTGAGAGACTGATCCAATCCCATTCGGACCGCAGGAAAAGAGTGCAGTATTTCAGCAACATTTCAGTAGTATTCAAAAACCGGGATAAGTCCAAGACTGCCACACGATTGCTGCATCTGGCACTTGAAGAAGCCCAGATCATCCGGCCGCTGTCCCAGCGTGCTTATGTGCTCTGTGATATTGCCATGATCCTGTATTCAGCAGGGTGTGAGAAAAAAGCGCAGAATATCATGGATGATGCTTTTGATGCAGCAACAAAAATACGGCAATTTCAGGAAAGGGAACGTGTTTTTGATAATCTTGCATTTGCGATGAAATTTATCCGGCAGGTGTGAATGTGAAGACAATCCAGATAATCGTGTCGGGCAGAGTCCAGGGAGTGGGATTGAGGGCCTGCGTCAGGAGGATTGCACTCGATATGAATATCAACGGGACCGTCATGAACCTGCCTGACGGGAGAGTACAGGTTGTTGCAGTCGGAGAGTCCATCATCCTTGAAAAATTTTTATCCATGCTCTATGGTTGCCCCCGCGCCCTGATACGGGATATCCAGGTTATTGAGATTAATTTCCAGCAGTTCGAGGGTTTTTTCATCATCAAGGGGGGGGGGGAGGATCAATACAATACTTTGAACATTTCACGGTTTTTAAGAGATTCGGACATCTGATAGACCTGCTCGTCGATACGGTCAACCCGGAGTGATGATTTAAACAATTTGATCAGTCTCTGGACCAGTTCATCAGAGAGCATGCAACGGTCTGCACTCAGTTCATAGTCATCCTGGCTGACCGTTTCTGCGGCGATCCTGATTATTGGTTCATCGATCATCCCGGCCTTCAACGGGTCAATCAGGTCATACACAAGCCCGCCCTGTCCTTCGTGCAGGATACCGATATCCGGATCAAGGTGAGCGGCGAGGACTGATACCATGCAGTTCCCGTACAGCATCGCATACCCCACCGAAAACATGGCATTCACGACATCATGCTGGGGACGTACCATCCTTCGTCTGAATCCCAGTTCCGGGGCGAGTGCCCTTGAAAGGATCTCATAATACATGTCGGCGGTCAACTGGTGAAGGCGACGGACTTCGTCCAGTTTGATAAGATACTCCAGTTCATCCAGTGCCTTGTGAATCACCTCGCTCTCTCCCTCATAGAGCAGCGGTCTGCCTAAGGTTTCTTCGAGTTTTTGTGTAAAAAGAAGGCGTGATCTGATTGCACCTTCCACCAGCCCGACGGCAAAACGGTGGCGTGGTACATCCTGCTGGAGTGCCCGGATAGTTGCGGGCGTGGTATCCCCGTACGGGCGGAGTGTCCCGACCGGCGTGCCGTCAGCCTCAAAAAAAGAGACGTATATCCCTTTTTTTACAAGACGGGTGATCGTGGAAGTTTGGATCGTATGCCCTCCGATAAGGAGGAGGTGATTCATCCCATCGACAGGAAATTCTCTCGTTTGGTTTTTCTGCAGTACGATCAACCGGTCCTGGCTTGATTTTATATGTGCGCCAAAACCGCTGACCAGAAACCATGGGGTTTTAGATGACATCATTTGCGAAAAACACGTAATTTACTATCTAAATACTACCATGTTCCTCACAGATTAAGCCATCGTTTACGCGGTGGCGATGAGGCGGACGGGGCAGTCACCGGGAAAAAAACGCTAAATAATCGCTTTTTTACTAAATCCCCGTCAATTCACTCAAAGATTAGCGGGAGGATTTTGCCCCTTTAAACCGTATGATGCGATATCCAAACACCCACGCGGGGAAATTATCCGGCTTGATCTCAAATATCCTGACGAATCGCGATCGGGTGGTTTTTCTCTCCAGTTCATAACGGGGGATACGGGGGGTTCTCTCCCCCTGCCGCTCCATGCCATGCTATTGCATGACAATGCCTTTTTGTGTGCCGGACGAGATTGTACTGATGCTTGATGCAACCAGATCTCCGGCTGTTCACCGGCGTGACGTTGACACACAGGATCATCCAGTCCACGTGAGGGATCGTACGAGACGGAGATCCCCTCTGCCGGATACGAAAAAACATCAGAGGTGACAGATGTTCTGGGATAAGACAAACGAAACACTCAAAGGGAAGAAACTCGAAGCGCTCCAGGTCAGGCGCCTGAAACAGACGATCCGCCAGTCACAACATGTTGGTTTCTACAAAAAACGCCTCACACAAGCGCATGTCCGTCCGGAGGACATAAAAAGGCCCGATGATATACAAAAGATCCCGTTTACCAGGAAACAGGACTTAAGAGACGGGTACCCCTTCGGGTTCTTTGCCGTACCTCTCAAAAAAGTCGTCCGGATCCATACCACGTCAGGGACCACGGGCAAGCCAACCGTTGTCGGGTACACGAGAAACGACCTCGATACCTGGGCTGAACTGATCGCACGAAACATGACGATGGCCGGGGTCACTGAAAATGACGTCTTCCAGAACATGGTCAATTACGGTATGTTCACCGGGGGGCTCGGGTTCCATTACGGTGCAGAAAAGATCGGGATGACCGTCATTCCGAGCGCAACGGGAAACACGAAACGCCAGATCGAGATGATCAAGGATTTCGGTGTTACCACGATCCACTGCACCCCGAGCTATGCAATGCACCTCTCCGAAGTTGCCGAAGAGATGCACACATCGCTTGACAGCCTGAAAACCGGCATCTTCGGGGCCGAACCATGGTCAGAAACGATGCGCAGTTCTCTCGAGGAGCGTCTTGGAGTCACGGCGTTTGACAGTTATGGTCTCTCCGAGCTCTTCGGGCCGGGGGTCGCTTTCGAATGCCCCGAACGCGATGGGCTGCACATCTGGCATGACATTTATTTTGTTGAAATAATCAACCCAAAGACCGGAGAGCAGCTTGGCGATGGCGAACGGGGGGAACTCGTTATCACACCATTAAAAAAAGAGGCGATGCCTCTCCTGCGCTACCGGACCGGGGATATCACGATGAAAATGGAAGACGGGTGCCTCTGCAGTCGCGGACAGAAGATCGGGCGGATCACCGGCCGCAGTGATGACATGCTGGTCATCCGTGGCATCAATGTCTTCCCCTCCCAGATCGAGCATGTGCTCTTAAAAATCCCCGAGGTAGGCAATCAGTTTATGGTGTATGTGGACAAAGTGAATCATTTGGATGAAATGACGGTTGACGTAGAGATTAACAGGGACTATTTCAGCGGCGAGCTTGCAGACCTTGCACGGATCCAGAAGAAGGTCGTACAAGAACTGCATGATGCACTCGAGCTCCGGACCACCGTGAAACTTGTCGAACCGGGTTCTCTCCCCCGTTTTGAGGGAAAGGCAAAGAGGGTGGTTGACCGCAGGGGTGATGCGATATGAAGTGCTGGGACCCGCGTATCGAGGAGATGCCAAAAGAAGAACTCCAGCAGATGCAGTACAGGCTCTTAAAAAGCCTCGTGTACCGTTTGTACAGCTTCTCGCCGTTCTACCATGACCGGATGAAGGAGCAGAATGTCCATCCTGATGATATCCGCACACTCCCGGATGTGAAAAAACTCCCCTTCATGTTCAAACGTGACCTGCGGGACAATTATCCGGACAAGATTTTTACCGCAACAAAGGATGACCTGGTCCGGTACCACGTTTCGTCGGGCACGACCGGAAAGCCGACGGTCGTAGGCTATACCCAGAATGACCTGGACAACTGGACGGCCTCGCTCGCCCGCGCCCTCACGTCACTGGGGCTGGGCCGGGGGGATGTCATCCAGGTCAGTTACGGGTACGGGCTGTTCACCGGAGGACTGGGGCTGCACTACGGGGCAGAGCGGATCGGCGCGACCGTCCTGCCCACCAGTGTCGGCAACACCGAGCGGCAGATCGAACTGATGCAGGATCTCGGTGCGACCGCAATTGCCTGCACCCCCTCGTACCTGCTCCACATCGGTGAAGTCGCAGAAAAGATGGGCGTCGACATACAAAAAGACACGAAACTGCGGACCGGCATCCTTGGTGCTGAGCCCTGGACCGAACGGATGAGAATCCGGATGGAAAAGTGGCTGGGCATCAAGGCATACGACATCTACGGCACCAGCGAACTTTCAGGCCCGATGTTCACCGAATGCACCGAGCAGAAAGGGTTCCATGTATGGTCCGATATCGCCCTTGTGGAGATCATCGATCCGAAGAGCGGTGAACAGGTCGATTCGGGGGAGAAGGGGGAACTCACCATGACAATCCTGCAAAAAGAGGCCCTTCCGATGATCCGGTTCCGGATCGGGGACATTACAACGGTCAATGAAGAGGTCTGCGCCTGTGGCAGGACTCACCCGAGGGTTGACCGGATCCAGGGGCGGGTCGATGATATGCTGATCATCAGGGGCATCAACGTGTTCCCGTCGCAGGTTGAATTTGCCCTCATGACCATCCCTGAAGTCGGCCAGCACTTCCAGATCGTCGTCGACCGGAAAGGGGCGCTGGATGACATGCTTGTCCGCGTGGAACTGAACAAGGAATCCTTCTCGGACAAGATCACAGACCTGATGCTTGTCCGGCAGAAAATCGAACACAAGGTGCGAAATTCGCTGAACGTGAACGCAACCGTGGAGCTGGTGGAACCAGGTTCATTGCCACGGTACGAAGGAAAATCCAAGAGAGTGGTTGACAGGAGGTCGTTATAATGGATGTGAAAAAATATGTGATAAAACAGATATCGGTATTTTCCGAGAACCGGCCGGGACGCCTTGCCGCAATCGCCCATGCACTGGGAGAAGAGAAGGTCAATATTCTTGCGTTTTCCATTGCAGAAGCAAACGGGTTTGGTGTTGTCCGGGCGCTGGTCGATCAACCGGAAAGGGCGTATAAAAAATTATCATCAATCGGGTTCAACGTCGCGTTCACCGATGTCATTGCGGTGCATATGCAGGACAGGCCCGGGGGGCTCTACGAGATTGCCAAGATCCTTGGCGATGCCAACATCAATATCGAATATTCCTATGCCTATTCGGGAAAAGAGGGTGCAGTCCTCATCCTGCGCGTCGACCAGGTGGTGGACGCGATCGAGAAGATCTCCAAAACAGGCGCAACATTGATAGAAAGCTCGGTATTCCACTGACAGGATCTTACCTTTTTTCCCACCTGATCAGATCCGCAACCTTCGAGAGCGTACTTCCCCGATGGATCTCCTCCCGGATCCGGTCTTCATTCCTGCGGACCTCCAGTGCCCGGCGGGCGACCTCATAGGCGCGCTCCCGGGGGACAACGACAACCCCGCTTTCATCTCCCACGATCCAGTCGCCGGGTTTCACGTACTGGCCTGCACAGCGGATCTCCGCGTTGATCTCACCAAAACCCTTGGGTTCACCGGCATTCGGGACGATTGCCTTTGCAAAGAGCGGAAACTTCATCCTGCGTATGTCATCCACATCCCGCACCGCACCGTCAATGACCACCCCTTCGATCCCTTTTTTTATGCAGCTTGCCGTTGCCAGTTCCCCCCATGACGCCACATGAGTCCCGCCGTCATTGTTGATGACAATGACATCGCCGGGCCCGGCAACATCGATGGCTTCCACCGGTTTTGCCCAGTCGCCGGCAAACGTCTGGACCGTCACCGCCCGCCCGACCATTTTCACATCACCGCAGAGGGAAAATACGCCTTCCATCGCCCCTTTCCTGTGCATCGCATCGGTAATATTCGGTGACGAGACCTTTGCAAACAGTTCCCGGATACGTTCGTTTGGGGAACCTTTCGGCGCCGGCTGGATTGAGGGGTTGTCAATTGCCATCCGGATCCCTCTGGTCGATGCGGTCACATCTGCCGACCGGATAATTGCCCCTCCCACGATGACCATTGCAGCGCCATGCTGTACTGCCTGGGCTGCCGTCACCGCATCGAGCCCGCCTGCCACAGCAACCGGGACGGTGACCTCGCCGGTGATCGAGGCGAGGAGGTCGATCGAGCTCTTCCCCATCATCTGCTGGTCGATGCCGACATGGGCTGCGATGATGTCAACACCCATCTCCTCCAGCAGTTTTGCCCGCATCACCGGATCGGGGGTGTTGATCAGGTCCGCCATCAGCTGGACACCGTAGAGGCGTGCAGCCCGCACCGCCTCGGCAATCACCGAGTTGTCCGCATCAGCAAGGATACAGACAATGCCGGCACCGGCTTTTGCCGCCATCTCCACTTCAAGCGCCCCGGTGTCGGCGATCTTCATGTCGGCAATGATCATATGGCCGGGGAACTCCGCCTTGAGTGCCCGCACCGCCTGCATCCCTTCGCTCTTGATGAGCGGGGTGCCTGCCTCGATCCAGTCTGCCCCGCCTAGCACCGCTTCCCTGGCAATCTGCAGGGCGCGGTTCAGTTCGGTGAGATCAAGGGCCACCTGCAGGACCGGTCGTTTCATATCCAGAGATTATGAAATGCCAGTGGATAAGGGTTGCTTCATGGGAGAGGATCGATCAGGTCCCTATTCTTGTCCCACCCAGGACATTTTGGGTTGTGCTGATCCGGTGAACGAAGCACTCGGATCACCGTAACAGGGGCGACAGGCAGGGGGGGATATGTTCCAGACAGGAGAACGGTGCAAAAAAACAAGAGAGCCCCGGGGTATTTTTGGTAACCTGTCCCGGACTATCACGAACTATCGCGTTTGAACGATTCTTTAAATTCGACAAATTTCAGATCTTTTTTCTTCATGATGGAGATGTCGGCAGGGATTCCCGCCGGCACCAGCGAGACCAGGGTATATTCGTCCGGGACGTTGAGGAGCTTTCTGACCGGTTCTGCATACGCCTTCTTATCCCCTGCCACCCAGCAGGAGCCAATGCCATGTGCCTGGAGCGCGATGATCAGGTTCTCTGTTGCAGCACAGCAGTCCTCAAGGTAATATTTCGCCTGCTTTTCACCGAACACCGCAAAGCAGAGGGGTGCATCTGTGATAAATGTTCCATGGTCGGTGAGCTGTGCGATCGTTTCCAGAACTTTTTTATCCTGAATCACTCCAAAGAGCCAGGGCTGGAGGTTCATCGCAGTCGGTGCATGGCGGGCGCACTCGACCGCATCCTTTATCGCATTTTCATCGACCGGATCGGTTTTATACTTCCGGACACTGTGCCTTGATTTGATGACTGTGGTGACAACATTCATAGTGCAGGGTTGGCAATCCTGTCATAAAAAAGTTCGGTATGGGAATCGGAATACGTGTCCTATCGCCTCCCCGAAGCATACAGGGCACAGGCAATGATGCCGGCAAGAATGGTGCTCCATCCACAAAGGCCCGCTGCTTTCGTCGGTGCCGGGGAAGGTGAAGGGGTCAGAAGGGGTTGTACCGTTTCCCGTACAGGTATTGTTGGGGGTATCATGGTCGTTGGTTTTGGAATCGTTTTGGTTGCCATCTGGGTTGTCAGCGGTATTGCAGGAGCAGTTGTCGTGACGATCCTGCTGATAAGTGGATTCTGATCCTGGACGAGGACGGATCTCTGTACACTTACCGTCTTGCCTGCCTGATTATAATTGTCCTTCATCTGGTTCTCATTGCATTCTGCCCAGACCATGTAGGTTCCTGCGCTATACAGCGAATTGCCGGTATCCCAAATATTTTCAGTAGTGAAGGGGTTCGTTGTCACCCGGACATCAAGAGAATGAGCGGCGTCCTCACTATCAATCAGAGAAGAGAGGGTGCTTCCCTCAGGGGTCAAAACCTTAATTGTCAACGGTGCACCTGCACTACCCCCCGCCCTTTGAGACATCATGTAGAGGTTCGTTTCTATCCTGAACCCAAGGGCGTCCTTCCACGGAGCCCATTTTTCCGTTACGTCGACATTGACCGTCCTGTCCTCGATTCTGATGTCGATGTAGGGGTCGGCAACAGAAAAAACGCGAGAACGCCCGGGATATGAGTGCCATGAACCTGTACGGGAAGAGAATTCAAGGGGTGAGATGTACACATCCTTCGGATCGGTAATCGCTATCCTGTAATCCGGTTCAGCCGATGATAGAGCGCTGGTTGTGCTCCACCATCCAATCATCGTATCACCAGCTAATGGTCCTGAAATATTCAGACCCTGCTCCCCGATAAAGACCGTATCTCCGGCACCAATGGTGTTCAGCGAAGCTCCCACTGGAAATGTCAGAACGACAAAAGCAATGAAAAAAAGAAAGATTCCATGTGTTGAATAGAGGTTCATACCCCCTCACAGCTCCCTGTTGGACGTTTACCAGCTCTACATGATAAAGATCGCTTTGTTCTTCTGGTACGATCCCATCTTCCGGTTATCCGGATGCCCTCGCTGTCGATGACGACAAGCACGTCAGGAGGCATCTGATTGTGCTGCAGGACTTTTTTTGACCGCACCGGATGCATCCGAACCCGGTTTCGTGGATTTTTTTTAATCACTTCACCTGAACCCATGCTGAAATGGTAATGGTATTCTATACCCCGTGCTCCTCTGTTACTGCATTGAAATTGGAAAAAATTCTCCTGCCATCGGCCGTGTGGCTGACTTCGGGGTGCCACTGGAGCCCGTATATGTGTTTTTCCGTACGGGCGATCGCCTCGGTGCTGCATATATGAGACGATGCAAGGACGGAAAAATCCGGTGGCATGACAGCCACTTCATCGGCGTGGGATGCCCAGACCCGGATCTTTTCGGGATAGCCTTTGAGGATGTCATTGTGCTCGCAGATCTCCACATCAACCGGCCCATACCCGCCGCTTCTTCCCTGTCGTACCGATCCCCCGTGTGCAGTGGCAATAATATGGAGTCCAAGACAGATCCCAAGGACGGGGAGCCCGAGCCCGAGATACCGCGGACAATTGCCGGCACGGTCAAGAGCCGGCCCCCCTCCAAGGATGATCCCTCTGCAGCCGGTGGCAACGTCCTCAGGGGGTGTGGTATTCTGCACCATCACGACCGGGATATCCATGTCCCTGAGGGCACGGTGGATCAGGTGGTTGAACTGCCCGAAATTATTGACCACATAGAGGGGGCGCATCGTTAACAGGTTTGGCGATGATCGGTGATAAGCCCTTTTCAGCTGTATGCGCTTACCGTCTCATAGATCTTCGAGCGGATCTTTTCCGGGGAGTACCCGAGAAGGTACGCAAGGAGCATCGCACCCCCGGCACCCATCCCTTCCTTGACCTCGCCAATACAGTAGCGTGCGAGCCCGGCGTGGCCCAGGTCGTGAAAACCGGGATCGACAAAGAAGATTTTTACCGGGATCTGGTCCGCCAGTTCAACAACGTTTGCACTCGGGTCATCACGGACATAGGAGGTTGTCGCGATCGGTGGCAGCCGGTCCCCCAGCGCTTTGACGAGTGCAGCCACGGCGAGCATCTGCGTCCCCCCGGCAAGCACAAGGTTGCCCGCATATGCGTGGGCAATACCTGCAGCGACCGGCATCATCGGGTCCCCCGTTGCACGGATGATGTCAAGAGGCCGCGTGATGCCTTTTTCCCTGATCCGTTTCATCACGATCCGGCAGACCTCTTCTTTTAACGGCACGGGATTGTCCACAAAACTGCTGCTCACCGATGCCGGGTAGCCAAGTGCCCGCAGGACACAAAGCGCCGTCGTCGTCCCCCCGGGCACACATTCGCCGAGCACCAGGAGATCACTTGTCTTTGAGAGGTACTCGCCGATCCACACACCTTGAGAGAAGAGCGCCTCCGCACGGGGAACCGCGTCGCGCTCCCGCGGGTCATCGCCGGCACAGCCGTAGACATCGAGGCAGGGGACGGTCGGGCATTGTGCAAGCCCTGCATTGATGAACAGGGGCTTCATGCTGATCAGGTCCATCATTGCACGCGTTATTGTCGCGGGTGTCGGGCAGCCGGTCGGCGTGTTTGGTTTTACCGGCATGCTCGTGATCGATCCGTAGGTGATCAGTTCTGCATCGAGGACCGGGGTGAGCAAGGTTTTTTCCGGGCTCTGCCCCGCCCCGGAAATACCGGGAACCGTGCTCAGGCGCGTATTTGCAAGGATACTGCAGAACAGGGGCCTTGTCGCTTCAAGGTGCGGATCTTCAGAAACAAACGGCATGTATTTCGCACCCATGATGTCGCCATGGCAAAGATTGAAGGTATCGCTTTTTGGTTCCACAACCCATAATACTCCTGCCACTACAAGTTCTGATCACATGTTTGAGATTGAGCGCAGGCTGGAGGAGAAAGGGATCTCTCCGGATGCCATCGTGGCCGCTGCGATGGAGTTATACGTCTCTCACGGCATGAACGAGAAAGACGCACAGAAGGAACTTCACCACAAGATCAAAAAATACCTGTGCGATCCCAATGTCTCCTCCCTGCTGCTGGGGGCAATCCTGCTTGAAGATGAACTCTACCACAACAGGGCTGACTCGGAGATCAGGGACGACCCGGTCTTTTTATTGAGCGACGAGATCATCGGGATGGCAATCGCAGAGTGCATCGGGGGCACTTATGCACGGTTTGAGTTCACCCGCTATGACCAGAAAAAACCCGGCATCCTTGCAGAACTCGGGCCGTTTCTCGATGATGCAATCGCGGGGCTGATCGCCGGCTGTACCTCCCGCCTCTACAGCGAATGCGTATGAAAGCGCTCGTCGCCCTCCTGCAGTTTGCGACCATCCTGCCCCTTGGAAAACCACGGGGCCTGGAGCATTTCGCACATCATTCCTACCTTTATCCTCTCGCCGGGTATGTGATCGGGGGTCTTGTTGCGCTCGTGGTGTACTGGATATCCAGCCGGACCATTGCAGCAGCGGTTGCGATCGCCTTGCTTCTTCTTCTCTCCGGGTGCAACCATTTCGACGGGCTCCTCGATTTTGGCGATGCGGTGATGGCGCAGGGTGACCGCGAAAAACGCATCCGTGCGCTGACCGACCGCCAGGTGGGTGCCGGGGGTGTTGCTGCGGGGATTGTCATCACACTGCTCCTCTTTGCAGGCCTGCAGGCCTCCGCATCGATCGCGGCGGCAGTCCTCATTGGGGAAGTCTGTGCCAAATTTTCCATGGCACTTCTCACGACCATCGGCACGCCGTTTAAAGAGGGGCTCCACAGTTTCTTCCACCGTTTTTCGCACCCTTATTTCCCTGCAATCGCGTTTGTGCTCTGCATCCCCCTTATCCTGCTCCCGGTCTCTCCCTTTCAGCTTGCTGCAGCGGCGATCCTGATGGTGCTCTGCCCGGTGATCCTCCTTGTGATCGCGAAACGCCTGTTCGGCGGTGTCAATGGCGATGTGGCCGGGGCATGCAACGAGATCACCCGGGCTGCAATTATCCTTGGCATGGCAATGATCGCCTGATCTGCCATAACGCCATCCTTTTTAATCACGATGCCTGAATTAATGGTTGATGTACAAGGATTTTGGCGTACATATGAAAGGGGGCGTCATCACCGAGAGGGATCCTGACCAGTGTACGGTCCGGATCCGGCTCCCCGCAGGCAAAATCTCGGTTGACCAGCTGCGGGGCATTGCCCGGATCGCAAAAAAATACGGGGTCGGAATTGTTCACTGCACCACCCGGCAGACTCTCGAGATCCCGCATATACAGCCTTCCCTGCTTGGAAGGATCGAACGAGCTCTTGTAAAAAACCAAACGCCGGTCGGCTCAGAACGCGATGAGGTGGTCAACATTATCGCGTGCCCGGGGACCGAGCGCTGCAAGTTTGCCAACATCGATACGATCAGCCTGGCGCAGAAACTCGATGCCAGACTGTTCGGAAAAGAGATGCCGGTAAAGATCCGTATCGCCATATCGGGCTGCCCCAACGCCTGCACCAGCCCGATGCTCAACGAGATCGGGATCATGGGGAGGGTGCGCCCCGTCAGGACGCCCGGGCTCTGCACCGGCTGCGGGACGTGTGTCGAGTACTGCAAAGAGAATGCAATCCAGATCAAAAACGGGGTCAGTGTCCTTGATCCCAAGAAATGCGTCCAGTGCGGGGTCTGCATCCACTCCTGCCCGTTCAATATCATACAGGCAGAGCACAGGCATTACCTTATCCTCGTTGGCGGGAGAAGGGGGCGGCACCCGCATATCGGCAGGGACCTGATCACCGTGGAAAGAGAAGAGCAGGTCGTATCGGTCGTAGAGAAGATCATCACCTGGGTGTACCGCCGGGCATGGAGCGGGCGGCTCCTCTCCGAACAGATGGACGACCTGCAGTTTGAGATATTTAAAAAGGAGATTTCAAAAGGTCTCTTGTAAAAATCCAAAAGACCTGTTTTTTTAATCAATACCGGGAACGGTATCCCTGGTTGGCATCATCGTCGCACTCGATCGCGGAACCATCACGCACGAGCGTGTTGAACATCATCGCGGCATTCATGAGGTTCTCATCGGGAGCCGTGCCCCTGCGTATGTCTGAAAAAGCCTGGGACTGAGGGGTCGGCGTCAGCCGTTTCCCCACCCGCACCCCATTGCAGTGGATACAGTAGGCACAATGGCTGTACACCGAAACTTCGCCGTCCGCGCATGCAACGGTTACACGATCCTTCTTTTCATCCCGATGGAATTCGAGTGTCTTCATTGTACGGAAATTGTTGCATAGCATGTAATAAGGGAGTTTCGGTGCACTCGCCGGCCCCGTAAATCGCGCCGGAAACCGGAGGTTGGTGCACTCAACATGATTTATATAGATGGGTTTCCTATATGTAATACTCGCATAAACTGACTGTACGCGGGCAGTTTTTGGCATTTATTGGAGGAACATAATGGCATCTGAAAAGCCTCACCTGAACCTTGCTATTATCGGACACATCGACCACGGGAAGTCAACCCTTGTTGGGAGGATGATGTTCGAGACCGGCGCAGTACCGGCACACATCATCGAAGGCTACCGTAAAGAGGCAGAGTCAAAGGGCAAAGCGACCTTTGAATTTGCATGGGTCATGGACAACTTGAAAGAAGAGCGTGAGAGGGGTATTACGATCGATATCGCCCACAAGCGGTTCGATACGCCGAAGTACTATTTCACGGTCGTCGACTGCCCGGGGCACAGGGACTTTGTAAAAAACATGATCACCGGTGCATCACAGGCTGACGCGGCGATCCTTGTTGTCGCCGCTCCCGACGGGGTCATGGAACAGACAAAGGAGCATGTCTTCCTTGCACGCACACTGGGCATCACCCAGCTCATCATCGCCATCAACAAGATGGACTCAGTTAAATTCGATGAGAAGCGCTTCAATGAAGTGAAAAAGGACCTCTCCGACCTTATCAAGATGGTCGGCTACAAGCCCGATGAGATCCATTTCATCCCGATGAGTGCCCTGATGGGCGTGAACATGAAGTCCGTGGGTCCCGAGACACCGTGGTATAAAGGCCCGGCGATCATTCCGGCGCTTGATACCTTCAAGGAACCGGAGAAACCCACCGACAAGCCGCTCCGCGTCCCGATCCAGGACGTGTACAGCATCAGCGGTATCGGCACCGTCCCGGTCGGCCGTGTTGAGACCGGTATCATGAAAAAAGGCATGAAGGTCGCATTCATGCCGGCAAACAAGGACGGGGAGATCAAGTCCATCGAGATGCACCACGAAGAGATCCCGCAGGCGGTCCCGGGGGACAATATCGGGTTCAACGTCCGCGGTATCGGCAAGGGTGACATCCGCCGCGGCGATGTCTGCGGACCGGTTGAGGCCCCGCCAACAGTTGCCGACGAGTTCACTGCCCAGATCGTCGTGCTCCAGCACCCGAGCGCAATCACCGTCGGTTACACTCCGGTCTTCCACTGCCACACCACGCAGACTGCCTGCACCTTCGTCGAGTTGAAAAAGAAGATTGACCCGAAGTCCGGCCAGACCAAGGAAGAGAACCCGACGTTCCTCAAGACCGGCGATGCAGCGATCGTGCAGGTCAAACCGAGCAAACCGATGGTCATTGAGAACGTAAAGGAACTGCCCCAGCTCGGCAGGTTCGCGATCCGTGACATGGGTTCAACAATTGCCGCCGGTATGTGTATCGCCGTCAACAAAAAACAGATGAGATAATTTTTTGGTGATGATCGATGCAGAAAGCCAGAATCCGCCTGACAGGAACCGATTTTAACAAAGTGGAAATGGTCTGTGACAGAATCCGGGAGATAGCAGAGCGCACAGGTGTGAATCTGGCTGGTCCGATACCACTTCCGACAAAACGGCTGATTGTCCCGATACGAAAAAGTCCCGATGGTGAGGGGACGGCAACATGGGACCGCTGGCAGATGCGTGTTCATAAGCGCCTGATCGATATTGACGCTGATGAACGTGCACTGCGCCAGCTGATGCGCATTCAGGTGCCTAAGGATATCGGCATTGAGATCGTGCTGGAAAGCTGAGGGTGCGGCGTGCCGGCCGCCGGTTTTTCCAACTCCATAAAAAAATTTTTTACCTTCGAGCGGACGTTTCTCCTTATCCTTGTTATCGCGTTTATCCTCCGTTTCTGGTCTCTCGACCTCAAGCTTCTCCACCATGATGAGGCAATCCATGCATGGTTCTCCTATGACCTGTTAACCAAAGGGGCATGGTCGTACGACCCCAGCTACCACGGCCCGTTCCTCTATTACGCCACTGCCGGTATGTTTGCCCTGTTCGGGGACTCCGATCTCGTGGCGCGGCTGCTGCCTTCCCTCTTCGGCTTCCTGCTCATACCTCTCGTGTACTCTATTTACCGGCTCGGCTACCTCGATAAAAAACAGACTCTTATTACCGCTTTATTCCTTGCGGTGTCACCGGACATGGTGTATTTCTCCCGGTTCCTGCGCCATGATATCTTCATGCTCTTTTTTTCGCTGCTGTTCCTTGTGGCATTGCTCTATTACTTCGAACGGGGGCAGACACGGTTTGCCGTAATCGCATCCATCGCTGCTGCCGGCGGGCTCTGCTGCAAGGAGGAGATGCCGGTCATTCTGTTGATCTTCGCGGCATTTTTCATCTATGCCATCTGGCGGAAACGCTTCACCCTGCCTCCGGGCTGGAAGACCGACCTGCTCATTGGCGTGTTCGTGGCCATCGCCATCATGGGTGTCCTCTACTCCGCATTCGGAATGCACCCCGAGACGCTTGTTGGCAGGGAATTCCAGCTGCATACGTCGGGCTGGTACCAGGCGATCGAACACTGGACGGCGATGCACAACCAGCAGCGCCTCGGGGGGCCGTGGTTCTTCTACATCCCCCTGCTCCTGCTCTACGAGGTGCCGATCTTCATCCTTGCGATCATCGGTACCCTGCAGTTCCTGATACCGGGTTCTTCGCTGGCACTGGCGGTACAACGAGTGAAAAATGTATTTGCCCGGCGGACATGGAAACTCTCAACCCCCGAGCTTGCCAATGTTGCTGCCCGGCAGTTGAAAGCTGCCGGGAAAGGCGACCGGAAATCCGAGGAATTCTTCCGGTTCTGCATCTGGTGGATGCTCTTATCGATGGCATTCTATGCCTATGTCGGGGAAAAGGTGCCGTGGCTGCTCATCCACCAGCTGCTGCCGATGACGTTTGTCGCGGTGTACCGGCTGAACTGGCAGAAGGTTGCGTTTGCCCTGATCGGGACACTCTTTCTGGTCGCAGTAACGTGGCATGTCGCATTTGTGCCGGTCGATATTAATGAACCGATCGTACAGGTCCAGAACTCCGAAGACCTGCGCACCGTGATGGAGATTATGGATCATTCCGGCAGGGTTGTCCTTGCATCCAAGAATTACTGGCCTTTGCCCTGGTATTACCGGGGCAGCCGCTGGGACAGGATCACCATGTTTGACGACAGGAAGGACGAAGCGACCCTGACCAGCTCGCACCCGGACGTGATCATCCTCCACGATGCGGCGAGTTATGACTCCCTTGAGGGTTTTGATAAAGCCACGTACAAGCTGAGCTACTGGTTCTCGTTGTATGATAACCAGGACAGGTTATTCGAGTACTATCTCCACCGGGACGGCCCCATGGGGAGCATCAATATCGATGTGTTCACAACCGATGTGTTCACAAAAAAGAACACCGCCTGAACGTTGTTGAATGTATTTCGGTTTTGGGATGTGGTACATCCCTGGTTCCAATATCTCTCTATTTAATTTCGTGTTTTTTCAATGATTAATCCGGTCATAATGAAAGACCAGTTCCCGGGTATCTCGTGCTACATGAAGTGTCGCTCTGCCTTTCAACAGGAATGAAAACAATCGAATAAAAAAGGAAAAAATGAATTAACCCAGTTCATCCCACCGGGACCGCTTCCGGTAAATGATGACGCCGGCGGCAACCAGCACGACCGCAACAACAACGACAATAATGACAACCGTACCGGAACCAAACAGTTTCCCGACCGCTCCCACCGGGTTGAACCCTTCGCTGATCTGCTTCTTTAAATCAAGGGCATCATTGTAGGACTCGTTTGCCTTGGCAAACGCTTCCTCTGCCTTGTCGCGGGCCCGTTCATAGTTACCGGCAAAGATCTCGTCATTTGCGGTTGAGATGATCCCTGCCGCCACTTCCCGTTTGGAGATGATGGGGGCGAGGCGGGGATCGGTGCTGCTGATGTTCGGTTTTATATAATTGATCGCCGCATCGACGTTGGTGATCGGGGCCTGAGCATCAACAACCGCCTTTTCAGCCGAGGCTTTATCGAGCAGGTTCTCACCGGCGGTGATGAGCGTTTGTGCATTGGTAAGGCTGGCCTGGGCTGCCGTATATTGAGAGGATGGCCGTGATTTTGCATCATTGATCGCTGCCCGGGCAGCAGTGTATTTTTGTTCGGCTGCTGCCGTATCGATCTCAAACACTGCCTGTTCATCGATATGCGTCCTGAACAGCTGGAGATCGGATTCCCGGGTCGCAATCAGGCTCGAAACTTCGGCGGTATTGATGATCTGGCGGCTTACTGTCACCAGCGAACCACTGACGACATTATTCCTGTTGTCAAGTTCCTGGATTCGGACAATCGTTTTATTGGTTGTGGAGGTGACTGCCGGTGCGACCCCATCAAGGGTAATCCGTAAATTTTCCTCAACATCTGATGACGGATAGGAGAGAACCCAGCCTGTCAGGTAGACATTTTTCTTATTATCCAGGGGCTGGGGATTATCGACATTATTGAGCACAAGGACTGCAGACCATTTCGGGTTATCAAGGTCGGTAAAGAGATCGAGCGTACTCTCCGAGGGGAATGTCTCCCCGGAACCCGTCAACTGGATGGTAAAGGATAACGTCACCGGCGTACCGGGTGTCAGGTCACCCGCAGGGTTCACTGATATCTGGGATACAGTATATGCAGATACCCCGGAAATAACGGCAAAAAGACAAATAAATACAACAGTCCAGATCCACATTCTCTTCATCATAAACCTCACTCAAATAACGGTTCGATGCCCTCATCAAACATAGTCGATTTTTTCTCTTTTGACTTGATAACATCTTCCTTGGTCTCTTTGGCAATATCGAGGAGTTCTTTTATCCGCGGCGCATTGCCGACCGTCGCGAGCATGACAACCGCGGCAACATATTCGCTGTCAACCGGATAGTCCCCGCCCCGGACCTCGACACCGGCGATATTCTCCTCGACCCAGCTCTTTGCCTTCTCGACACCTTTGCGGTCCATCTCGTTGGGAGGCCCTGCAATGAGGACCAGCGCCCGCTCGGCAGTGGAATAGTCGCAGGGCATCGTCAGCCTTCCGAGCATTGCCCTGCGGACAAGTGCAACAATTTTTGCAGATTTGTCCTCGCCCAGCAGCACTTCCTCAGTGTTCTCCCGTTTATGGAACTTATCCCTCAGCCCGCCAAAAATTCCCCGTTTCTTTTTGGTATGTTTGCTCATCACTTCGCTGATCGCGTACCCGACCGATGATATGCCGCCACCCCGCAGCGTATTGATGATCTCGCTTGAGTCAACGACCATCTCACCAACGCCCATTTTGCTCACTTCACCGGCACGGAAGAGCACAGAAAACCTCCTGACCACCTCGTTATTCAGCCGGTGAAATGCACTCTTGACACTCTCGCCTTCATTTTTCCAGGCGGAATTGTCGAAAATAAAGCAGTTGTCCGTTTCGTTGACAAGAGTCGTCAGGCTCCTCGCTGCATTATAGGAATAGAGGCGCCCCTCCTCGGGTGCAGGGATAATGCCAAGGGCATACACCGGTTCCCGGTAGATCCTCTTTAAGTGCCGTGCAAGGACCGGGGATCCCCCGGAGCCGGTGCCGCCACCAAGACCCGCGACGATGACAAATGCGTCCACGTCATGAGTACCGCGGGTGTCGACTGCGGTAATAATGCTGTCAATCTCATCGGCAGTGACCCGGGCCCCGGTGACATTGTCAGTCCCCACGCCATGGCCCTTGACCAGTGTCTGCCCGATGAGGATCCGGTCACGCATCTCGATGTGTTTAAGTCCCATCAGGTCAGTGCGGGCGGTATTGACGGCGATCCCCCGGAAGCTGTCGGTCCCGAGCTTTTTGTCCTGTTCAATGAACATATCGACAATTTTTCCGCCAGCCTGACCGAAACCTATGAAAAATACTTTCAAACGGAGACACCATCCACTGGGCTGAATCTATTATGATCGTTATTTGGTTTAAGTCCTTTTGTTTTTAAGAACTTGATTCCGACAGTACAAAAACTTTCTTATTAGTACACGAGGGATTTTTACAAAAAAGAACGGAATTTGTCGGAGGCTTTTTCATTTCAGCCAAAAAAATAATACAGATACCGTTTATGAAGATCTGCATTATCGGGGGTGGCCTGACCGGTCTTGTCGCTGCGTGCGCATTATCAGGTACGCATGAGGTCGACCTCTTCGAGTCACGGTCCCGTCCCGGCGGATGCCTCTCCTCGTACGAGGTCAATGGCTACCGGATCGAACAATACTACCACCATTGTTTTTCTCATGATACGCATTTTTTTTCGTTGCTTGATTACCTGAAGATTTCCGATAAACTCGAGTGGCTGGGAGCGACAACGGGGTATTATGCCGGCGGTACAATATATCCTCTGAATACCCCGTACCAAATCCTGAAATATCCCCACCTGTCCCTCGTTGACAAAGCAAAACTCGCGTGGCTCACCCTCAACGCAAAAAAAATCGATCCCGTCCAACTCGATGATGTTCCTGCAAAGGACTATATTGTCACAAATCTTGGCGAATCCGTCTACCGCTCATTCTTTGAACCCCTGCTCAACAGCAAGTTCGGGGAGAACCGCACGAATGTATCTGCAGCATGGCTGCTGAGCCGGATTGCCATCCGCTCGGACCGGGGGCTTTCAGGGGAGCGCCTCGGCTACCTCAAAGGAGGGTTCCACCAGCTCATTGATGCACTGGAGCGTTCCATCAAGAAGAACAATGGCAGGGTTTTTTTAAAGTCACCGGTATCGAAGGTCCGGCGGGTGAACGGGTCATGGGAAGTGAATGGCACACGGTACGACACGGTCATTTCGACGATACCCCCGCAGGAGCTGGAGAGAGTTGGCGGCCCCGTCATACGCCCCATCCCCTACCAGGGTGCCGCCTGCATGACGATTGGGCTTTCGCGTGGCGTGAGCGGGGGGATGTACTGGCTCAACATGAAGGACCCTGCTCCGTACGGGGCGGTTATTTCGCACACCGACTTTGTGCCAAAAGAACGGTATGGAGAGCATATCATCTACCTCGCGTCGTACTTCAGCGGGTCCCTGCCGCAGAATCTCGATAAACAGATGCTCCGGGATTTCTGTTTACGGTTTTCTGTGAAAGAGGAGGAGATCCACTGGACACGGATGGCGGTTGATCCCTTCGCGGGGCCGGTCTATACCCTCGGGTACCGTTCACTCATCCCGGATTACGGGCAGGACGGGCTCTTTATGGCAGGCATGTTCTCGCTCCCGAATTACCCGGAGAGGAGCATGGAGGGTGCGGTCAGGGCCGGATACGAGGTGGCGGCACGGGTGATGAAGGTGAATCCCGTTGGCTGAGACTGACGTGACCGCGATCATCCCGGTGTATAATGACCGGAACGCCCTTGAACTGGCGATCCCGCGGTCAGTCGGGGTATTATCCACGATATCGGACAACTTCGAGCTGGTCATCGCCGAGGATGGCAGCAATGACGGCAGCAGGGAACTGACAGAACACTATGGACAGCAGGACCCCCGGATCCGCCTCCTCCATTCCGATGAGCGGCTGGGGCGCGGGAGGGCACTGAACCGTGCCATCACCGAATCAAAAGGAAAGATTGTCTGTTATTACGATGTCGACCTGGCAACGGATATGCGACACCTTCCCGAGCTTATCGGTGCAATCCGCAGCGGGTCTGACCTTGCCACCGGTTCGCGGCTCATGCCGGAAAGTGATATCAAACGGACGGGGGGGCGGGAGATCGCGAGCCGGACCTATAATTTCCTTGTCAGGATTATTCTTCGGAGCTCGGTCTTTGATCACCAGTGCGGTTTCAAGGCTTTTAATAAAGAGAGAATTCTTCCCGTCATTCCGGAGATTCAGTCGGCGCACTGGTTCTGGGACACAGAACTTCTGGTCCGCTGCCAGCGCCGGGGATTTGGCGTGAAAGAATTTCCTGTCCGCTGGCGTGCCGGCAAAGGGACGACCGTGAAGGCAAAGGACATCTTCGAGATGGGATCTTCGATCCTAAGGCTCTGGTGGCAGCTCCATGTACCGTAAGGTCAGCGCGATTGTCATCCCCACCCTGATTGCTGTCGGCATCATCGTCTATATGCTCATGCGGGTCTGGGGCGACCTCCTCACCGCGTTCCAACACGTGGTCCCCGTGTACCTCGCCGTTGCGGTTGTCATCTGCACCTGCGCCTGGTTCCTGCGGGGGTGGCGGTACCGCAGCATCCTTGAACGCCTGACCTATCATGTCCCCCTGACCGTCACGACTGCCTGTATCTTTGTGAGCCAGACCGCAAACCTGGTCGTCCCGGCACGGCTGGGGGATTTTGTGCGGGTCTTCATCCTCAACCACGAGTACAGCACCACGTACTCGGAGGGGGTTTCATCCATTGTCGTCGAGCGTGTGTTCGATATCGTCATGGTCGCACTGCTCGGTGCGGTCTCCCTGCCCTTTGTCCTCAATGTGCCGCCATGGTTCTACACCGTCATCCTCATCCCCCTCATTGCAGGGGCACTGTTTTTTGGTTTTTTGCTGTTCTTCCGGACTGTTGACGCGAAGAACAGGTATATCCGGATACTGCTGACGATGGTGCACGAGATCCGCCGTGCATCGCTCACGGTCGGGTCGGTTATTGCCCTCTCTTTCTCGTCGCTCGTGATCTGGATGCTCGACGTGCTGGTCTGCCTTGCCGTCGTCATGATGTTTTCGCAGCAGATCCCCTTTTCGGTCGTGGTGCTGGCGATCGTGATCGGCAACCTTGTCAAAGCGGTGCCGATCACCCCGGGCGGCGTCGGGACGTACGAGCTCTCCCTTGCCCTCACCTTTGAACTCGCGGGAGTCTCGCCCGCGGTCGCGACCCTGATCGCAGTCATCGACCACTTAATCAAGAACCTTGTCACGCTCGCCGGCGGGATCCTTTCCATCTACCTGTTCGGGGACTGGGTCGTGCCCAGCATCAGAAAAATCATGAATATGCGGATTGGCGGGGGGAACGCCCCTGACCAGTGAGCTGCAGGTCGTTTCGGTCATAAGCTGGCTCTGCATCATCACCATTCTCCAGATTGCGATCTACCCCTCCCTCAAAAAGACCTTTGACACGTATGCATTTCCCGTATCGTTTGGTGCGTCGCTTCTGCTGTTTACCCTCATCTCGTGGTACTGCGGGCTGGTGCGCATCCCGGTCCCGCTCGCCCTCCTGCCGTTTGTCGTCCTTTTTGTGTACCACCTGTACCGCCGTCACTATACGGTCAGCGATCTCAAGGCGCAGTGGCGCTGGGAACTCGTATTTCTTCTCTTCTTCTTCCTCATGCTCGAAGTGAGGTTTGTGAACCCCACCATCTCGTACGCGGAGAAGTTCATGGACCATGCGTTTCTTGCGTCGGTGATGCGGCAGCCGGTGGTCCCTCCCCTTGACCCGTGGTTCTCCGGCGGGTTTCTGAACGTGTACTATTATCTCGGCTACTGGATGTTCGGGTGCCTTGCGATCGTGAGCGGAGTCCCCTCGAACATCGCGTTCAACCTTGCCCTCCCGACCGTGCTCGCCGTCTCGGCAGTCACCCTGTACGCGACCGGAGACCTCCTGCTCGACCGGTTCCGCTGGCTCCCGCTCGTTGTGCTCCTGGTGCCCAACCCGTCGTTCTTTTACCAGATCATACAGGGAAAGGGCATCACTGCTGTCCTCTGGGACAGCACCCGCACCATCACCAGCACCATCAACGAGTACGCCCTTTTCTCCTTTATCTGGGGGGATGTCCACCCCCATGTCATCGGGATATTCAACCAGCTCTTCCTGATCTTTGTCCTTGTCTTTGCCCTGAAACGGTGGGGTGCGCTTTCTTCACCGGGCAGGTGGGTGCTCTGCGTCCTTGCCGCTGTCAGCCTCGGCTCGATGCCGGCCTTCAATACCTGGGATGTCCTGATCTATGCACCGGTCGCGGTGCTTTTTGGCATCCTCATCTGGAGAAAGAACCGGCCACCACAGCCCCTTTCCGATGCGATCCGGTTCCTGGTCGTCGTCCCCCCGCTCTCCCTTGCATGCTACCTGCCGTTCTACCTTCAGCTCAGGACCACATTCGGGGGTGTTGCCCTTGTGCAGGCGCCGTCCGATCCCGCCCAGTTCCTACTCGTCCACGGGTTCTTTATCGCAATCATTTTGGTGCTCCTGTCAAAGGAGATCGTCCGGCACCCGTACTGGCTGCTTGCGGCCGTTCCCTTTGTCCTTGCCGGGTATCCCGCTGCTGCAATTGCCGTTGTGCCGATGGCCTACCTGCTCTTGAAAAAAGAGCGCACAATCCCTGACATCCTTGGCATCCTTGGTCTTGCCCTCATCACGTTCTGCGAACTTGTCTACCTGAAGGACAACATGGGCGATACGTATTTCCGGATGAACACCGTCTTCAAGTGCTACATCGCTGCATGGCTGCTGTTGGGCATATCCGCCTTCACGATGGCAGGGCAGGCGATCTCGCGCCGGGGCGGGGTACCGGGGATCTCAAAAAAGCAGCAGGCCGCCGCCATTCTCACCGTTGCCGCACTGCTCTTTTCCATCCCGCTCTCAGTGCCGCTTGACCTGAACTACGGGAGCCGATCCCTCGACGGGCTTGAATACCTCACCACAGCACATCCCGGGGACGCCGCCGCAGTCGCATACCTGCGGGCGCTGCCCGGCGACCTGCGCATTGTCGAAGCGCAGGGGGGTGACTATACCTACTATTCACGCATCTCCTCGTTCACCGGTATACCCACCATCATCGGCATGCCGTTCCATGAATTCATGTGGCGGGGGGATGACACCGGCTGGTACGGTGAGCGTATCTCCGATACCAGGGCGATCTATGAACAGCCGGACCGGGCACGTTCACTCATGCGGAAATACAATACGACGCTCATGATTGTCGGTGAGCCGGAACAGAACCGTTATTTCGTGAATATCTCACCATCCGCATTCGATCTCATCTTTTCACAGGACGGGACGGAGATTTACCGGATTGCCGGGTAACCGGCGGATCAACGATTATTAGGATCAACCCGGTAAACTGAACAGGGTGCATCCCCCGCTTCAATAATCTTTATTGCCCATCCTGACGATGTCATATGGCACATCATCAACTGACTGATGAGTAATGAAGGAGTGCTCTTACTCCTGAATGAGGTGAGTTATGGCAAAAGGCTACGTAAAAATACAGGCTCCC
>CAIULN010000094.1 GCA_903900025.1 uncultured Methanomicrobiales archaeon
GACCGGGACAAAGTGCACGCCGAAGCCGACGAGCGCACCGCCGAGAATGACGGCGATGAGTGCCTTGAAGATCAGGGTGTAACCGCCGAAGAGGATCCAGGCCGCACCGATGATCGCGATCAAGAGGATGATCGAGAGTGCGTTTGCAACCGGATTCATGCCGACGCCACCCGTGGGTTTGGGTGTTACGGTCATTTCGCTGCCCCCTCAGGCTTTGCATACGGTCCGAAGGTCTCCCGCGCCCAGACCTCAGCATACCGGTCAATGAACGTGAAGATGAGGATCAGGATAAGACCAACGATGATCGCTCCCCAGCCGGCCCAGAAGGACTCAAAGAGTACCGTCCTCCAGAGCTCGAGGAAGACGATGAGGCCAAAGCAGACCCCTGACGCCGGACCGCCGAGCTTGGCGGCGAACCAGCCGTTGTCCAGGGAATTCCTCTCGCCGGCTTCCGCGTACCGGACGATGTTCCCCGAGGCGGCCACAGGCACGCCGGCGCCGAACTTCTGGTTCTGGTACTGCCGCTCCTTGCCATAGAACGGGTTCCCCGTGGCAGATCCCGCGGCCCCGAGGGCGATCCCCCAGATGAGGCCGAGGAGGGCGAGCGGGAACGGGTGGCCGAGTGCTGCGTTCATCAGGTAGCACATCGTCACCGAAGCGAAGATGGCGATGAAGGCATGGGCCATGGTTACGGTGGTCATCGACTTGAGGATGTCGACGTACACCGGCTGTCCGAACTTGGAGAGGCTTGCGACCCTCCCCAGGTACGCCGTGGTCGCGTAGATGCCCTGAACCAGGGTGGCAATGGCGCAACCAAGCGCAAGTGCAAGTATCGGATTCACATTCACCTGCAGGAATGCCGCAGCAAGCCCTGCACCGAGGGCAACCCACAGGCCATAGGCAGGGGGCTCACCGGATATAGCCTTATTGAAGATACGGTGAATGTACCCCATCTGTGGTGCGAGCTGGACCTGCGAGTTCGGGTCCCCCTGGGACCCGATATCGGACTCAACGTCCTCGGCAGCTCCAGCGACGCTTGCCAGGGCACCGGCAAATGCAGTAATTCCGATGCCAATGACAATGTTTTCAACCATTCAGCATCCTCCCTGCGTGCATCTGCACGAGAGCATTTCAAACCGTTTGCGGTTCATCCTACGATTGGTGAGCGTTTAGTTAAAGGTTTCGAAAAGTTACGTGTAATGCGTTTTTTCCGAAAAATCCGCCATTTTGGAGGGATTTACGCATGCTCACTTTCGTTAACGAAAGTTAGGTTGAGTTGGATCCAACCACCCTTGCTCCCCGGGTGAATCGGTGACGCTGGCCGGCGCCTGCCGGGATATCGCCTGGGAATCTGGGAGCCCGTCTCCCGTCCGAAAAAAAAGGTTGTGTTGGGTTTACTTCCGGGCCGGGATGATGAGCGAGCGCTCGCCTGCGGGCATGAACTCGCGGATAGCGCCCTTTGCAAACATCCTGCGGGGCTCGGTGAAGTCGAACGGCAGGGACGGGTCGGCGAAGCAGACCTTGATACGCGGGTCGAATGACCAGCCGTCGCCACGGGCGAAGTGGGCCGCGCCTGCGATGGCGGCGTACTCGCCCTGGTGCCCGACGTTCATCGCATAGTTCGGGTAGTTCGCGCCACGGAGCTCCGTGATCAGGCCCTCGTCGGACCGGATGGACATGGTGTTCGCGGAACCGCACTGGTCCTGCAGGTCGTATCCGTAGAACCCGAGCCGGCTCCAGCCCTCTTTGTGGAGGAGCATGGAGAGGTACCAGCCGCTCAGGCCGGCGTTCGAGTTCGCGGTACCGAGCGAGCAGGCTAGGCCTGACGCTGCCGCAAGGACGGATGCACGCTGGGAACCGCCGAAGTGGTCCTCAAGGAGGGA
>CAIULN010000095.1 GCA_903900025.1 uncultured Methanomicrobiales archaeon
CGATCGTGAGATTGCCCGGGCCGTTCATCTCCGCGAGGAGCCGGTCTCACCGGAGGGAAATATGCTTGCTGCTGCCATTAGTCGGGTTGCCGCAGCGAATGCAACCGCCCAGGGGCCGTGCTCATTTGATGCGTGGGAGGGAGCTCTTGGCGGGGCAACGGTAACAGTGGTAGTGGAAGAGACGGAGTCGAATGCAAAACTCTGTGGCCCGGCATGCGCCAACGAGATCTTTGTCCACGACGGATCAATCCTTGGCGTCCCGGATGCCGAGAAATGGAAGCAGGTACGCACTGAAGGGGTCTCCACCGGCATCACCTATTTAACTGCGGTTGCCTCCCTTGCAGCGGCACGCATTGAAGTGTCGGCACGCTGTGGGAAGTCCACTCAAGTACAGGTCAAGATGGCAAAGCTCCCCAGCGACATCAACCTCAAAGTTGAGGAATATGCGATGAGGTACATCACCGATAATAATAAGAAAGTGGATGTGCGTGGACCGGTATTTCTTTGCGTCCGCTCAACCGTGCTGGAATAATTCATTCAACTTTTTTTCCCATTCCTCTATGAAGATCTGACAATGGGCGATGCACAACAGGAGGATAAGCGACGGATTATCAGTGGGGGTCATTGTCTTTTGGTCGGTCCCCCCATTTCTATAGAGGGAGTGGTCACAGGTTTCTTTTGGGACGAGTGTGTTAGAAATAGATAACATTAATATCCTTTGATGTTAGAAATAAATAACAAAAGGAAGTGACTGAAACGAAACAGAGAAATCTCTTCCGTATCATAGCCGGGACACTGATGCTCATCAGCGGTCTTGTTTCGATTGTCCTGACTTCTGGCGAGGCAATTATTGGTTCCATTTTCCTTACTGCAGGACTTGTCTTTGTGATTACCGGTATTATCAGGCACAGGAAATATGGAGATAAAACAGAATCTGATGAACGGTCGAAAAAGATCGGAGCCTATGGCCTTTCCTATGGCTGGCTGACCGGCATTTTCTTCATGTTTGGGCTGTTCTGGCTGGATTATCTGGGCATACTCAGGATGGGCACGCAGCTTGCGCTCGCCCTTTCAATTGTCGTACTTGCTCTGTCCACCCTGATATACCGGATGTATCTCTTCAGGAGAGGGGATGTAGACTGACATTCATGGGGCTGTGGGGTTGAACTGCGGTGCAGACAAAAATAAAGGAATACCGGACCCGGTTGTCCATGACGCAGGACGACCTCGCAAAAAAGGCAGGGGTGAGACGGGAGACAATCGTTTTTTTAGAGCAGGGGAAGTATAATCCATCACTCAGGCTCGCACATGATATCGCGAAGGTTCTTCATGCAAGAATTGATGACCTGTTCATTTTTGATGATGATGTGCCTGAGCCGGAGGAGAGGACGATTCTTGTGGATTAACTACCGTGCTGTATTGATGTAATTCGTTCGGGTTCGCCGCAGCAATCAGCAGATTCATTTTTTTGGGGGTTCGCACAGTTGTTTGAAGATCAGTATCGTCGCTTCCTTATCGAGCGGCTGGTTATCATTGCCGCACTTGGGGGAGTAGATGCAGGAGGGGCACCCCTTCTCACATTGGCAGTCCCGTACAAGTTCATAGGAAGTGGCAAACAGCTCGGGCAGAATTTCGTATGCTTTCTCCGCAAGACCAACCCCGCCTTCATAGGCATCATACACAAAAATGGTTGGCTCGCCACTCTCACCATATACCGGTGATGACAGCCCGCCGATATCCCACCGGTCACACATGACATGGAGCGGCATCAGCGCGATGATCGCGTGCTCAGTCCCGTGCAGTCCCCCGGCAAGATCGAGCCCTGATTCAGCAACCCTTTGTTCAACATCAGCGGGCGGGATAAACCAGAACGCCGTTGTCCGGAAAGTCAGTGGCGGGAGTACAAGTGGCTCCACACCAATGATTGTATCCTTGCGTTTGACCTTATAACCTGTATACAATTCGGTCACCTCCACGTCGCCAAATGAGCACGTCACCCCATTAATTGTCCGGGTTTCCAGAGTCCCGATGACCGCAAGGTTCACCTCTTTTAACGGCTGCGTATAGTAGTCCACATCGGTTTCTGCAACCCTGACGGTGTGCGTTTCAAGATCCAATTCCCTGACAACATAGATCTCCCCCTGGTGGAGCATGATGGCCCCTTTGTGGGCTTCGCGGTAGACGTGCGCACGATCCATGGTTTCAAGGAGCCTGCCATTGCACAGGATCCGGAAGGTCTCACAACCTGTGCCGTCAAGATTCACCGCATCCGCCGCCCTGCCGCGTCCGCCGTACACCCACCCGTGGGGAGTTTGCTTCAGCAGGTTCTGTGATGCGAGTTCCAAAAGGAGGAAAGGGAATGCGTCCCCGAAGAACTGAACGTCGATCTCATCCTGCAGAGGGAGTTCTGCTGCTGCGCAGAGCATATGGCCGGACACGATGTAGGGGTTCTGGGTATCGATAATTGCGTGCTCATGCGAACGCGAAAAGAACTGGCCGGGATGGTGCATGAAGTACTGGTCAAGCGGGTTTGCCTGAGCAACGAGGATAGCAAGCGACGGGTCACCTTTTCTCCCCGCTCTCCCCGCCTGCTGCCGGGTTGCCATCATGGTCCCGGGGTAGCCGGAGATGATCACGGCGTCCAGTGAACCGATATCGATCCCCAGTTCAAGGGCATTGGTCGAGACCACGCCTTTCATCGACCCGTCCTTGAGCTGCCGCTCGATTGCACGGCGTTCTTCAGGGAGGTACCCGGCGCGGTATGTGGCAATCGCACCGGCAAGCCGGGAGGAAAAACGCCGTGCATCATCGCGTGCCCAGACCGCAACCAGTTCTGCCATCTTCCGGGAGGCGGTGAAGCAGAGCGTCTGGAGATTGCCCCTGATACAGGTGCCCAGCAGGTCCTTTGTCTCCTCGTGGGTCGACCGATCGCCAATCCCATCGTAATACGGGTTATAGAGGACAAAGTGGTTCTTTCCGTGCGGGGAGGCGTCCCTGTCCACAAGTTCAAACGATCGCCCTGTCAGCCGCCCGGCAAACTCCAGCGGGTTGGCGAGTGTTGCGGTCGAGAGGATAATCTGTGGATCTGATGCATAATGCCGGCAGAGGCGAAGCAACCGCCGGATCAGCATCGCAATGTGGGAGCCGAAAACGCCGCGGTACCGGTGCGCCTCATCGATAACAACAAACCTCAGATTGGAGAGAAACTCACGCCATTTCGCGTGCCAGGCAAGCACCTGGTGGATCTCGTACGGGTTGGAGACGATAATCCGTGCATTCGTCCGGATTGCCGGCCGCTTTGACTGGGGGGTATCACCGTCATAGATCGCCGGGCTGGCAGAGATTCCGGTAAAATGCACCATCTGCTTCAGGGTTGCGAGCTGGTCATTCGCGAGCGCTTTTGTCGGATAAAGGTACAGCGCCCGTGCCTGTGGATCTGCTTCAATCCCCTCAAAGACCGGGATATTAAAAGCGAGCGTCTTTCCGCTTGCCGTTGGTGTTGTGAGGATTACGTTTTTTCCGTTACGAATATGGTTGATGGCTTCGCACTGGTGGGTGTAAAGCCGTATCCCTCTCTGCTCAAGGAATTCCGCGGTGGCTTCATTGAGCGGGGTATGGAGTGTTCCGTACTCCGGGGACTTCGGCCCGGTTGTCTCAATGTGCACAACCCGCTTCTGCATGACCGGGTTGTGTTCAAGGAAAAAAAGGACATCAGCAACAGCCATAGAAGTCCCCCAGTAACCGGAAGAAGAGCAGGGCAAGCGAGACCACGTCCTGTCTGTTGTGCTCAACAACCGGAACGAGCGGCCCGCAGTTTTTTGTGTTCAGGTAGGTCTCGTAGAACTCCGGTACCATCTGGCCGGGGATGTCGTCATTGCGGTAGATACCGAAGATCTCCTTCTCAAGCACGCCGAGGCGCAGCGACGGGACCTGGCCCCGCCACCTCCTGCGGGAGAAATGGAGCACATCAAAGTGGGGGATTTGGGAGGCATTGCCCATCCCGTAATACGCAAGGCGCTCCTGCAGGTACGGGAGGTCAAAGGATTTTCCGTTGAATGTCACGAGTGCCGGCCGGTCGCCCGAAAGGTGACCGCATGCTGCGATCAGCGCTGCCTGCTCCTCGTGGATATCGCGCAACAGGTACTGGTGGACAGAAAGCTTCCCGTTTTCAACCGTCCCGACTCCAAATAGGATGATCGGGCGGGAAAAGAGCCCCAGTGTCTCGATATCAAGAAAAACATAATCTTCGGGTTCTTGGAACCCGGCCATTCCCAGAACACCCGGGTGGGACATGGAATGCCGCCTGCCGATGAGACTCATCATCTCTGAAGAACCGGCGCAGTTGAGGTGCCCGAGAACCTGGACAGCCTGGATCCGGAACCTCGGATGATCCAGAAGATCGCCGATGGTCTGATACCCCCGTGCCTTTAACCGCCGCTGCGTTGTTTCCCCGATCCCCCGGATCAGGGTGAGGTCCCCGAGGATCTCCGACCTGATCCTCCCCAGATCAACTGCCCCCGCCGTGATTTTGTGGCAGCTGTCAAGAAGGAAACATGATCCCCCTTCATTCACCAGTTCCTCACCCGAAAAAACGGAGCCGAAAGGCACACCCTGATACTGGTCCATCAGCCGGCTGAGGAGACAGCGCCCCCGGTCGTATTCGGAAGAAAAGACGTAGTTGTCCGAAAAACTTGTCCTGAATATATTACCGTCCCGGATGACTTCATATTCCCGCAGCGTTTCCAAGCGCTGCTGCCAGAGGGCGCCAATCCGGGCAGTGGGATGCGATGTGGCCATCGTCAGAATAACAGTCCGGAACCGGTGTTTTAAACCCCCCGCTGTGTGGCGTGAAAGTGAAGCAATGCTAATCCCCTGACAGCGCCAACATGATCAGCAGAAGAATTCAGCCGGGCCTTTACCTGACCTGATCCGGACAACGTGGTCATCAGCATGGATGTCAAAGGATTTCTCATCGACCTCGATGGTGTTCTCTATATTGGTGATCAGGCGATTGACGGGGCCCGGGCGGCAATCGACCTGCTCAAAGAAAAAAAATACAAGTTCCGGTTTGTTTCAAATACGACACGAAAGTGCAGAAAAACGGTATCTGAACGCCTGGTTCGGCTCGGGTTTGACATACCGGAATCCTCAATCTTCACCCCGCCTCTTGCAGCCATCGCCCATATGAACGCTGCAGGAAAGCACCGCTGCCTCCTCCTCACGACAGGGGATGTCTACCGGGATTTCGAGCAGTGGTGTGACCGGAATCCGGAAAACAGCATGGTTGATTATGTCGTGGTCGGCGATGCCGGGGAAAAAATGACCTATGGCCTCCTGAACGCGGCATTCCGTGCGGTGATCGGCGGGGCCGAGATCGTCGCGCTGGAAAAGGACCGGTACTGGATGGCACCGGATGGTTTTATGCTTTCGGCAGGACCGTTTGTCGCGGCGCTTGAATTTGCAGCAGGAAAAACCTCAACCGTGATGGGCAAACCATCAAAAGCGTTCTTCGACATGGCACTGAGGGACATGGATCTGCGCCCGGACCAGGCAGTTATGGTCGGCGATGACATCATCACTGACATCGCAGGCGCACGCAAAACCGGTATGAAAGCCGTCCTTGTCAGGACAGGGAAATTCTGTGAGGAGACCCTCAGGAGTGCTGTCATAAAGCCAACCTATGTCATCGATTCGATTGCCCGTCTCGGGGATATTCTATGAAAAAGGGTAGTACACATTGTTCCCGGCTGGCTATCCTGTATCATGCAGGTCCCGCAGTCCTGCTGGTCCTGTGCATGGCGGTATCTGCCGGTTGTCTAAACCCCCTTCTGCAGCACGAGAGGGTTATCGCCCCCCGCATTGTTCCTGTTGAAAACGCAGCGGTATCTCCGCCCATGGTGTATACCTTCCCGTTTGAACAGGCGGGTGTCACCCTCACCGTACCTATCAACGGGTCAGTCCTTGCCGGTGCAAGGGCAGCAGACAAGGAAGTCATCATATACGGGAACGTATCGGAACCTGACTGGGTGGCACAGACCTACCTCGCAATGATGAATGACCCCCACCAGGAGGAGTTTTACCGGGACCTCATTACCAGGTTGCGTGACATAAAGGAAAAAGACGCCCTGACCGATGACGAGTATGCCGAACTGATGGTGGTTTTTGTACAGTCGCTCCACTACGAGAACATCAGGGAAAATTCGGTAAAGTTCCCCCTCGAGACATTCGTGGACAGATCCGGCGACTGCGATGACAAAAGCCTGCTCCTTGCGGCGCTCCTCTCCCGCGAAGGCTACCGGGCAGCCCTCTTCTCGTTCCCTGGGGAGTCGCATATGGCAGTCGGGATCACCTGCACCGGAACAGACTACAAAAAGACGGGATACGCCTATATCGAGACAACGAACGTCTCGTTTGTGGGAGTCCCACCCGACGGGCTTGTTGGCGGCATTCAGCTGAAGTCCGTGCCTGCTGTAATTCCAGTTGGGAACGGTATAAAAACCTACACGGGCTGTGACCAGACTCTCTACCTGAACGAGATGTACAGGGTATCGGAACAGAAATTTTCTGAACTGTCTCAAAAGGCCCCTGCGATGAGGGCGGAGTTGCAGGCGCTGTCAGATTCCCGCAATATCAAAGCGTACAACCAGCGGGTGCCGGTCTACAACAACCTGGTTGACACGATGAAACAATACGCCGACATACACAATTATATCCTTGCTCACCAGCATGACCGGAAAGGGACGTATGATTGGGTGAAAATCCACTCGGTAAACCTGTGATTTATTTGTGAATTATTCGTGACTTCCCAGATCATTGAGGGCGACAAGTGACGGAGGGGGATACGCTGATTCCTGCCCTGCCCCATCCGCCGCCGCAGCCACCCTCCGGAGCGCCAGGTCGCAGTACTGCTGCGATACATCGATCCCGATGAACCGGCGCCGGAGTTTCCATGCGACAAGCGTTGTCGTCCCTGTACCGTTGAACGGGTCGAGCACGATGTCGTTTTTGTAGGAAAAAAGTTTCATGAGGCGCCGGGGAAGCTCTTCGGGAAACATTGCCGGGTGCCCGTAATCCTTCATTCGGATCTCGGGAGGAAAAGACCATCGCCCGAGCACCCACTCCTTGAACTCTTCAGCCGTGATGTCAATATCCTCACGCCTTCCCGCCTTCTTGTGGGTCGCTTTGTCGAAGACCTCGATAAACTCCCACGTGTACTTGATGTAGGGCATCGAGGGGGACTTCCAGCTCCCCCACGCCGTGTACTTGGCGTTGTAGTTGTTCTTCTCCCAGAGAAACTCCGCTTTCCAGAGCAGGCCAAGCCCGGCCAACTGGCGTGATATGATGTGGTGGGTGGGGACGTAATCAGAGAAGAGCGGCTGGACATTTACCGCGATCCTCCCGCCGGGTTTCAACACCCGTTCACACTCGCGCCATACCACAAGCAGTTTTGTGAAATAGTCATTCCATTCATGGGTATCTTTCTGGGGATCCTGTACATAGGCATGCCCGAAATTATAGGGCGGCGATGTGATGACGATATCGATGCTCCGGTCAGGAATATGAGCGAGTGCCTGCCGTGCGTCCCCGCAGATGATCCGGTTCACGAATTTCCTGATCCTGACAGGATCACGTGTATACAGCGGCTTTTTTTTATCCTGTGAGCCTTTCCTGACCTTTGCCTTTCCCGCTTTGTCCTGCACTTTCTCCGGCCGCACGCTGCACCAGTCCCGTATGCTGTCCCGTGTATACTATTGCACCGCATCAGTTTAATGCTGGCACTACAGCGCATTTTTTATAATGACCGGCACGGTGAAAAGCGTTTAATGCAGCAATCGACATACACTCTACGATTGTTCTATGCTGCATATTGAAGACCTGCATGTGAATGTCGGTGACAAGGAGGTGCTGCACGACATCAATCTCCATATCAACGAGGGGGAGACTCACGTGCTGCTGGGTCCCAACGGATCCGGGAAGACAACACTCCTCATGACGATCATGGGATTTACCAACTACACGATAACGGAAGGAAAAATCCACTTCAAAGGTGAGGACGTGACAACAATGCATGCCCACGAGCGGGCAAAACGGGGGATCGGGATGCTCTTCCAGCGCCCGCCCACCATCTCCGGGCTCAAGCTGGGCAAGCTCCTCACTGCAATCTCGAGGACAAAAAACGAAAATATCACAACGCTCGCCGAATCGGTTCACATGGATAAATTTTTAGAGCGTGACATCAACAAGGGGTTCTCAGGAGGAGAGATCAAGCGCAGCGAGGTGCTCCAGCTGATGATTCAGAAGCCTGACTTCATCATGCTTGACGAGCCGGAGAGCGGGGTCGACCTTGAGAATATCTCCCTAATCGGTACAGCGATCGGCTCACTCCTCGAAAAGGACAAGCACATCGTCAAGCGCCAGAAGAGCGGGCTTGTCATCACCCACACCGGCTACATCCTCGATTACCTCGAGACCGACCGGGGCCATGTGATGTGTGACGGGCAGATCAAGTGCCACGGCAACCCCCGCGAGATCCTGCAGGATATCAAGCAACGCGGATACAAGGAGTGTCTCGAATGCCGTCACACATAAATGCGCCTGAACTCTCAAAGGTCGACCAGGAGCGGCTCGCGCAGTCAGGCATCGATCTTGCGATGAAGAACCGCTGCGGGAGCTACCTCCAGATGGACCAGGACATCGTCCATGCCGAATGCGCACAGGAGGGGATCGAAGTCCTCTCCTATAAAAAGGCGTTTGAAAAATACGAATGGATGAAGGACTATGCCTGGAAGGTTGTCTCACCGGAAAAAGATGAGATCACACAATACGTTGCCGGTCAGAAAGACCCGAAAGGCTACGTCATCATCGCACACGAGGGCTCGAGCAACATCCTCCCGATCCAGGCGTGCCTTTACCTCGGGAGGGGACAGATCCAGCATGTCCACAATATCATCATCGCCGAGGAGGGTGCCGAGCTCCACATCATCTCCGGTTGTACAAGCGGGGCGCACGTGGGTAAAGGCGGAGCCCATTATGGCATCTCCGAGTTCTACGTGAAAAAGGATGCACAGATCAGCTTCACGATGATCCACAACTGGACCGAAGATATTGAAGTCTATCCGAGGAGCGCTTCAGTTATCGAAGAGAACGGGGTGTTCCTCTCCAACTACGTCTGCATGCAGCCGGTGAAAAAGGTCCAGATGTATCCGACGGCGACCCTGATAGGGGACAATTCCGTTGCACGGTTCTCGAGCATCGTGATCGCTTCAAAGGAATCCTTCATGGACCTTGGTTCCCGTGCCATCCTCGAAGGGAAGGGTGCTAGCGCCGAACTGATCACCCGGGCAATCACAAAGGGTGGCACCATCATATCCCGGGGGCATATCAACGGGAAGACCGCCGGAACCCGGGGGCACCTCGAGTGCAAGGGACTGATCCTGCAGGACGGGAGGATTTATGCAATCCCCGAGATCGAGGGGTCGGTTGTCGGTACCGAGCTCTCCCACGAGGCAGCGGTCGGCAAGATTGCCCGTGACGAGATCGAGTACCTGATGTCCCGCGGGCTTGACGAGAACGAGGCAACGGCAACGATCATCAGGGGTTTCCTCGATGTCAAGATCACCGGGCTCCCCGAGGCATTGCAGAAGCAGATCGAGGCCATAATCGACGTGGCGGAGAAATCCGGGTTCTGAACCTCACCGCATGATGGCACAGTACACGCGAGCCGATGAACGCTTCAGGATGGTGGAGCGGCAGATCGAAGCACGCGGCATCCGTGATCCACGGGTACTTATGGCACTGCGGGAGATCCCCCGCCACCACTTCATCCCGCCACCGTATGACCGCGGGGCATATGACGACTGCCCGCTGCCTATCGGAAACGGGCAGACAATCTCCCAGCCCTATATTGTTGCACTGATGACAGAACTACTCCGGCCGGAACCCGGGCACAATGTGCTGGAGATCGGCGGCGGGAGCGGGTACCAGGCGGCAGTCCTTGGAGCCATCGTACGGCACGTGACAACGGTCGAACGGATCCCCTCGGTCGCAGACCTTGCGAAAAGAAACCTTGCCGCGCTCCACATATGCAATGTCGAAGTTATTGTCGGTGATGGCACACTCGGGTATCCGGACTCTGCCCCATTTGACGGGGTCCTCATCACTGCGGCAACGCCGGAGGTCCCAAAGCCGCTTATCGGACAGCTGGCAGAAGGGGGCCGGCTTGTCGCACCCGTAGGGGGACGGGAGATCCAGGAGCTGGTCGTGCTGGAGAACCGCAATGGCAGGGTGACGGAATCGTTTCATGGCGGTGTACGCTTTGTCCCGCTCATCGGTGAGCATGGCTGGGAGAACTGAGACGTTATGAGATATATTGATGTGACACGTCCGCTCTCCCCCGGCATGCTGGTATACCCGGGCGACATGCGCCCCACGTTCATACAGGAGGATCACGGACAATACCTGACCGGCGATATCCGCATGAGCACCCATACCGGCACCCATATCGATGCGCCGGTGCACTATCTCAAATCCGGCGATACGATCGACACCGTCCCGCTCGCGCACCTCATCGGCAGGTGCCGGGTGCTGGATGTCCGCGGGGGCGGCAGCATGATCACCGCTGATCACCTCCGTGGCAGGATCGGCGGGGTTTCGCGGCTCCTTCTCAAAACATCGTTTTCCGATGTAGACCGGTTCGCAGAAGACTATCCCTGCCTCACAGCAGATGCAGCAAGGTTCATCACCGGCAACAGGATCCAATGCGCCGGGATCGATTCTCCGTCCATCGAATCTCACAACGGTGACGGGACGGTGCACCGGGAATTGCTCGGAAAAGGCTGCGTCATCATCGAGCTCCTCGACCTATCAGCGGTGAGCGGGGGTGATTATGACATGGTGGCGCTGCCGTTGCGCCTTGCCGGGCTGGATGGATCACCGGCACGTGTCATACTGTTTACACAGGAGAAATGAAAAAATGGATATTGTTACCGATGCGGTAAAAAAATTGCAGGACGCGCTCCGGCACAGCGGGTGTGAGGATGGCCCGGTCGTGCTGCGGGTCGATCCTGATGTCGTGCCATGCCAGTATGAAAAGGGTGCGTGCATGGAGGCGGGGTTCGGGGGAAGGACCGGTGAGTTTGTCACCTTTCATCCTATAAGGGCAACCACAAAAATCGAGTTCGTGTTCGGGGCGCCGCTCGACACTCCCGCAACACGGGGGGCGGCATGTGCCATACTGAATGTGGTAACCGGATTTCTCTGCCTGTCCCGGAACATACGGGCGTGCCCCGCTTCCTGCCATGACGCATGCAGGCAGGACATGAAAACAAGACTTGGAACAAAACGTGTGTATGGCATCGGCCCGATCCCGGCTGTTGGACAGGAGATGGGACGGCTGATGGTGAACAATCCGGACTCAGCCGACCTTATCCTGATAAATGGCGAGGGACTGATCGCGGCAGGGACCGGTGACATCATTGAACACTGCCGGGAAAAAAAGAGTGTACTGCTGCTCGGACCGTCCACCGCGGGCATCGCAAGCCTCGAAAAACTCGAACGGTTCTGTCCGTACGGCACCTGACCGTCCCCCCTTGCAGGGATAAGGATATTTCACTTCTCCGCCATTATATTGTATGCTATTCGGGTCATCGGGAATCCGGCGGCGGTTCGATCAGGAACTCCTCCACATTGCCCTCAGGGCGGGATCAGCACTTGCAGCGCGTTCATCTGACGTCCTTATTGGGATGGATACCAGGACCACAAGCCCCATCCTTTCCCACCTGGTGATCTCCGGCATCCTTGGTTCCGGAGGCAGGGCATATTCCTGCGGTGTTGCACCAACACCGTCTGTTGCATATGCCGGGCGGCATATGAAAGCCGCATGCATGATCACCGCATCCCATAACCCCGAGGAGTACAACGGCCTCAAACTGTTCAACCCGGATGGATCATCATTTACAAAACGGCAGCAGGAGGAATTCGGGGAACTGATCAAAAACGATCACTGGACTGACTGGAAGAACCAGGGCTCCCTCACACCCACCGATGCACTATCGGGACATAAAAAGGCGATCCTTGACAAGGTCAAGGTCACCCGCGAGATCTCCGTGGTCCTTGATTGCGGGAACGGAGCAGGGTGCGTGCTCACCCCCGACCTCCTCCTGTCACTTGGCGTCACGCCGGTCTGCCTGAACTGCAACCCTTCAGGATACTTTTCACGCCCTTCAGAACCACTGAAAGAAAACCTCCCCTACATAGGGGACGTCATGCGGGCAACCAACGCACGGTGTGCCGTTGTCCATGACGGGGATGCCGACCGTACGATGGCATGGGACAACAGGGGGAGGCATATCTCCGGTGACCACCTGCTCATGCTCTTTGCGAAATACCTTGGTGCAAAGCACGTGGTCACCACGACCGATGCCTCGATGATGATTGAGGAGATCGTAGAAGTGCGGCGCACGCCTGTCGGGGATACGTTCGTTTCTGAAGAACTCCTCTCGTGGGGGGATTTTGGCGGAGAGCCTTCCGGTGCATGGATCTTCCCCCGCATCTCCTATTGCCCTGACGGACCCTTTGCTGCTGCCCTGTTCTGCGAGATCGCATCGGAATGGGATGTGGCAGAAGAACTCGATACGATGCCTTTGTATCCCATCATCCGGGAATCCTTTGCCTGCGAATCGGCACGTGAGATCATGACGGCAATTGGCGCAGACAACCCGACTGACGGCATCCGTATCGCGGATGAGAACGGTTGGTGCCTGGTCCGTGCAAGCGGGACAGAACAAAAAATCCGGATTACGGCAGAAGGCAGGACACCTGAAACGGCAAAAGCAATGCTCGAACGCGGGCGTGCCCTTGTTAAGCAGGGAAAAACTGCTTAAATGTTGCAGGCAGAGCTGTAGCTATGGAATGTGTCGTGCTCGCTGCGGGCGAGGGAAAGCGGATGCGTCCGCTCACGGCATACCGTCCGAAAGTGATGCTGCCTTTAGCAAACCGCCCGATGATGGAGCACCTTGTCATCGCCGCCCGGAATGCCGGAATTGAGGATTTCGTGTTTGTTGTGGGCTATGGCGAGCGCGAGATCCGCAAACATTTTGGCGACGGTTCTGCGCTGGGCATCCGGATCAGGTATGCCCCCCAGCGCCACCAGCAGGGAACGGCCGATGCACTTAATGCGGCAAACGGCTCTGTTGAGAACCAATTCCTTCTTTTGAATGGTGACATGATCCTGCAGAGTGAGGATATCAGGGGGTTGTGCACCAATAAAGCACCCTGTATGGGCACCAGCACAACAGACCATCCGGAGGACTATGGGGTTGTTGTCGTGGATCAGGGCCGGGTGATCACACTCGAGGAAAAATCCACTCACCCGAAAAGTACGGTAATCAATGCCGGTGCCTATGTCTTTGACCAGGACATTTTCAGCAGGATTGATGCAATCCGGCCTTCCCCGCGTGGTGAACTCGAACTCACCGATGCACTTGGGGAATATATCCGAAATAAAAAACTGAAGGCACACCCCCTTTCAACCTGGATGGACGTGGGGCACCCCTGGGACATGCTGGATGCAAATGCACTGTTGCTGGCATCGGTCGAATCAAAAAACGAGGGGGTGGTTGAAAAAGACGTCCATTCTTCCGGGCCGGTGATCATCGGCAAAGAGAGCGTGGTCAAATCCGGGACCTGTATCGAAGGGCCCTGCATCATCGGCAGCAATTGCCGGATCGGGCCGCATGCATATATCCGGGGTGCTACGGCGGTCGGAAACAACTGCCATATCGGGCACTGCACGGAACTGAAAAATTCAATCATCATGCAAGGCACAAAAATTCCCCATTTCAACTATATCGGTGACAGTATCATCGGCAGCGGGTGCAATTTCGGCGCGGGAACCAAGATCGCCAACCTGCGCCATGACCACGCGACCATCAGGGTGGGGGGCAGGGACAGCAGGAAAAAAAAATTCGGCGCCATCATCGGGGACGGCGTGCAGTTCGGGATCAACTGCTCTGTCAACGTGGGAGCAGTCATTGGGACCGGTGCAAAATTTGCCCCCAGCAGTTATGTTGAGGGGATCATCGGGGAAAATTCGTATATATGGTAGGTGAAATATGCAGGCAGTCATTCTTGCAGCAGGCGAGGGCAGGCGGGTCCGCCCGCTCACCCACAGCAGGCCAAAGGCATTGATCCCGGTGGCAAACCGGCCGATCATTGAGTATGTGATCGATGCACTCATACAAAACGGGATCCGGGATATTATCGTTGTTGTCGGGTACCGGAAAGAACAGGTCACGCGATATCTCAACCAGCTCGACGTGCCCGTCACCGTTGTCGTTCAGGACAAACAGCTCGGGACAGCCCACGCCCTGAAATGTGCCGAATCAAAAATCAGGGGGGATTTCCTCCTCCTTCCCGGAGACAACTATATCGATGCAGGATCGATCGCACAGATCAAGGACATGCGAAACGCGATGCTTGTCAAGGAGCACCCCAGCCCATCGAATTTCGGGGTCGTGATGTTAAAAGAGGGGAATGTCAACCATATTATTGAGAAGCCGGAAAAATCCCCCAGTTTCATGGTCAGTACCGGTATTTTTTCCCTGACACCCGGTTTTTTCCCGTATATCAGGGGCAACGATATCACAGACGCAGTTACCTGCATGCTGGAAGAAGGCACGACAATCCGTGGTGTTGTTGCCGGTGACTGGCAGGATGCCATCTACCCGTGGGACCTGCTCAGGATGAATGCCCGCCTCCTGTCGCAGATCTCCGCCTCCCGCCATGGTACTTCCAGCAGGAACACAATCATCACAGGTGCCGTCCATATCGGGAAAGGCACAACCATCGGTCCCAATACCGTGATCTCAGGACCTGTCATTATAGGAGATGACTGTGAGATCGGGCCGAACTGCTGCATTATGCCGGATACCAGCCTCGGTTCCCGGGTCAAGGTCGAACCGTTCTGTTATATGGGCAATTCCCTGATCATGAACGACTGCTCCATCGGGTCGCACTCCCACATTCTCGATGCGGTTCTCGGTGAGGGGTGCATACTCTCCGATCATACGACCACCTGCACGAGCGCTTCGCTCATGGAGATCGAAGGTGTGATCACCAAGCCGGCATTCGGGGCGATACTGGGAGACGGGGTACAGGCGGGAGCCTTTACCACATTCAAAAACTGCATCGTTGGGAACAATACCACGGTCGAGGATGGAAACCGTGTCATCTCTTCCTCGGTGCCCGATGATTCCCTGGTGATCTGACGTGTGCGGTATCGTTGGCTATATCGGGAGAAAAACAGCAGCACCCGTCATCATCAATGGTCTTCAGAAACTTGAGTACCGCGGATATGATTCATTCGGTATTGCCACGATCGGGAGCGGGATCGAGATCTGCAAACATGCCGGCAGGATCTCGGAAAACGCCCGGTCAGCACTTCACCTCAACGGCACGATTGGTATCGGGCATACCCGCTGGGCGACGCATGGCGTCCCTAATGATATCAACGCCCACCCGCACACTGACTGTAAAAACCGGTTTGGCATCGTCCATAACGGTATCATCGAGAACTACGCGGAGTTGAAACGACAACTCATTGCACGAGGGCACCGGTTCCTTTCAGAGACCGACACCGAAGTCGTCGCCCACCTGATCGAAGAGGAATATACAGACAACCTGCTCTCTGCCGTCCAGAGTGTGGTCCCGAAACTGAAGGGCTCCTATGCGCTGCTGGTCATCTCTCCCGAAGAGCAAAGGATTGTCGCAGCGCGAAATGCAAGCCCGCTTGTCATCGGTATTGGCGACGGTGAATATTTTGCTGCCTCTGACATGACCCCGATCCTCGAGCATACCGAGCGTGCCATTTTTCTCGAAGACGGCGATGTCGCAAGCCTCTCGCGCACCAGGATCGAAATTTACCATGGAAAGGATCCGGTCGATCGCCCGGTTGAACTCGTGGACTGGTCGGTCGAGGATACCAAAAAAGGTGGGTTCGCCCATTACATGTTAAAAGAGATCTACGAACAGCCCCTGACATTTTACAACTCGATCCGCGCCCTGGATAAGGAGGCCACCCCTGCCATCGCAAAAAAGCCTTCATCGGTCGCAATCGTCGCCTGCGGTTCGTCCTACCATGCCGGCCTCATATCCAAATATCTCATGGAGGAGACCTGCGGGATACCGGTGCGTGTCGAGTTTGCCTCAGAATTCAAATATTTTCCCCCGCCCGTCAGCTGCCTCGTGATCGGGATCACCCAGTCCGGGGAGACGGCCGATACCCTCACCGCGCTCAAACAGGCAAAATCGCATAATTGCCCGACGCTTGCAATTACGAACGTGCTGGGAAGTTCGGTGAGCCGGATCGCGGATACAACGATCTTCATGCGTGCCGGGCCCGAGATCAGCGTCGCGGCGACAAAGTCGTTTGTCGCCCAGCTTGCCGTGATGATGCAGATGGTAAACCTCATCTCCAACGAACAGTTCACAAAAGTACTGCTGCATGCGCACCGGGCGATCGACGATGTTCTCCTGAAGGATCTCTCTGATGCGGTCGCAACCTGTAAACAGGCACAGAGTATTTTCTATGTCGGGCGCGGGGCGTTTTATCCTGTCTCTCTTGAAGGCGCCCTGAAGATGAAGGAGATCTCCTATATCCATGCCGAAGGCTATGCCGCGGGGGAACTGAAGCACGGGCCGTTTGCCCTGCTCTCAAAAGATACCCCGGTCATCGCCATCTGCATGCCTGATGACACCTACGGGGCGATGATCTCCAATATCAAGGAGATGAAAGCCCGTGGGGCACCGGTGATCGCGCTTGGCATCGAAGGGGACGGTGAACTTGCTGATATTGTCGACATATTCATCCCCCTTCCAAAAACTCATAAGTTTGTCCAGATACTCACAAGCCTCGTCGTCCTCCAGTTGCTCGCGTACCACACCGCAGTGGCGCTCGGCAGGGACGTGGATAAACCAAGGAACCTTGCAAAGAGCGTGACAGTTGAATGATCGAGTACGGGATTAATACGCTGGGGACGGGTGCACAGATCTTTGAACCGGTGACACTGGGGTTTCCCTCGCGGGAAAATCTCAAAAAGACCCGGTTTAAGGGAACAACAATCGGAAACCATGCGATCATCCGGTCCGGCACGATCATTTACTGTGACGTGGCAATCGGCGACAACTTCTCCTGCGGGCATCATGTGCTCATCCGTGAAAAGACAAAAATCGGCAACCGGGTTGCAATCGGGACCGCATCCATTATTGAGGGCAGGGTCACCATCGGCAACGATGTCAGCCTCCAGAGCCTTGTGTATATACCGACTCATACGACCATCGGGGACCATGTGTTCATCGGCCCCAACACGGTCCTGACAAACGATCGGTATCCCCCGTCACGCAGCGGGAGGCTGCAGGGACCAACGATTTCAGACGGTGCCTCCGTGGGTGCAAATGTCACTATCCTTCCGGGCGTGCGTATCGGGAAGGGTTCGCTGATTGCCGCAGGGGCAATCGTGACAAGAGATGTCCCCCCCCATAAACTTGCCATCGGGTTGCCGGCAAAGATCAGGGACCTGCCGGACGTGATGAGCCCGGAACAATGATGAGAAGGAAAAATCCCGTTCTTCCTGTGGAGTTCAATAGGGCAATCCACCTAAGGGATACCAGAACATGAAAATACTTCTTGTCTCAACGCAGGATTATATTCACCACCCCATCCTGTCGCGGCACCACAATATCTTCGAAGACCTTGCGACGCGCCACGAGGTGCATGTCCCGCATTTTCATGTGAGCAGGGGCAAAGAACGCACAACCAAGCTGATCGTGCATGAAGCAACGCAGTTCCCGGTGCAAAATCCCTTGCTCCACTACACCCTCAATACGCCGTACCACTTTCACATATTAAAAAAAATCATCAGGGATGAAGGGATCGATGTGGTCGTCGCAGCCCATGTACTTGCCGGTACCGCTGTGATCCATGCGGCAAAACAATTCGGGGTCCCTGTTCTCTTCGACCTGAAAGACTGGTTCCCGGATTCAGCAGCGGCATACATGAAGAACCGTGTCCTCCAGTGGACGGTTCGCAGGGTTGTCTGGGGAATCACGCGGCACAACCTTGGCAATAGCGATATCATCACCACCGTGTCCCCGTCGCTGGTGGAAAAACTGAAGAATTTCGGTTTTGATGCAGAACTGGTGACAAACGGCGTTGACACCGACCTGTTCATGCCCATGGATGGCACCACAAAAAGGGCAGAACTCGGCATCGCGCCGGACGATTTTGTCATCGGGTTTGCCGGAACCGTGGAACGATGGTATGCGATAGACGAGATCATCAGAAGTCTCCCCGATCTGATTGAATACCGCAAAAAAACAAAGCTTCTCCTTGTCGGGGGATCCCTTTTTACGCCGTTTTTACAGGAACTTGAGCAGCTGGTCCGGGATCTCCATGTGCAGGACCACGTTATCTTTTCAGGGTTCAGGCCTTATCACGAACTCCCTGCCTTTATCGCGTGCATGGATGCCTGCACCATACCGCTGTCACCTTCCCGGTGGGTCGATATCGCCCTCCCGAATAAATTTTTTGAATATTCTGCATGTCAAAAACCCGTCGTGACACGCCCGATACCCGATGTGATGAAGATTGGAGGGCAAAATATTTTTCTGTACCGGACCCGGTCGGAATTTATCGGGCAGATAAAATCCCTTATGGACCACCCCGTTTCCTACCGGATCAACCTCCAGAAATACAGCTGGAAAGAAAAATCCCTCCAGATGGAAACCCTGTTAAAACGCCTCTTCTGATGAATTTATGGCTTTGTGAAAAACCTTGTTACTTTCAATATTTTTTATAACATTTTACTTGGCTATTGCATCATGGGGGATGCTGCCATCGCCAAAGGCATGGCAGGCTCGAGAAAATGGTGCGGCATTTTCGAGCCGCCACAGTGGCGGGGGCGGAGGCGTTTGCCGAAGCCCGCAAGAACGTCATACGATTTTTTATTAAGCATTTCTTCAGAGCCGGATTTATCCAAATTTATTTGTGGTCCTGACAGAAATATGGTACCTCATTAGGATGATCTGATGACAGCACCCGAACTGAAAAAATATCGAATGTACATCGTTATCGGCCTTATCGCTTTTTTTTGTGCTTTTTCTCTCTGGTTGCGCCTGATACCCATGTTCAATATGGGCAATACCGACATCCTGAATGTTGTGGCAAGCGATGACCCCCTCTACAACCTCCGGCAGGTCGAACAGGTGCTGCATAATTTTCCCACCTATGCATGGTTTGACGCGATGACGAATTTTCCCACTGGCGATTTTATCTACTGGGGCCCGCTCTTCACCTATATCCTTGTGTTTATGTGTATGATTACCGGCGCAGCGACGCGCCCGGAAATTATTTCGGCGTCGCTTCTCGTGCCACCCCTCATGGCGACGGTGCTCGTCCCTGTCATGTATTTTGTCGGGAAATCGTGCGGGGACTGGAAGACCGGGCTTCTTGCATCCGGCTTTATCGCCATTGTGTCAGGCCAATATTTCTACCGATCCTTCTATGGTTACCTTGACCACCATATTGCGGAAGCATTTTTTTCAACACTATTCTGCCTAGCCTATATCTATGCACTCCAGACAGCAAAAGAGACAGAAATGGATTTTAAAAAGTTTGAGACGATAAAAAAGCCGGTTTTTATTGCATTGCTTGCAGGATTTGCCTATCTGCTTGGCCTGTTCACGATGCCGACCATGGTCCTTTTTGCCATGATCGTGGCCATCTTCACCCTCGTCCAGTTTATCATTGATTTCTACCGCGGCCAGAATGGAGATTATCTCCTGCTGGTCAATGGCGTGATATTCTCTGTTGCCATTATCGGATTGCTTCTGGTCAGTAGCAAAATAGAATCCTATCAGATAGATTTTGCAACATATTCTTTCGGACACGTGTATGCATACCTGGGACTCATCGGGGGCACCGTGGCACTCTACATCCTGTCACGGTACTTCCATTCTAAAAACAGGCACCTGTATCCAATCTCGATCGCCGGGGCCGGTATGCTATTCAGCCTGGTCCTGTACGTTATAAACCCGTCGATCTTCAACCTCCTCATATCCAGTTTTTTTTCATTCTTCGGACAGGCGGCAGAATCGCTCACCGTCCAGGAGGCCCGGGGATGGGATATTGACCTTGCATGGGCAACGTTCAACTATGGCCTTATCCTGATGCTCGGCGGGCTTGCCGTCCTCGCGTATAAAAATATCAGGGAGGAGCACCCCCACCAGGTATTCACCCTGATATGGTCACTCATCATCCTCGTTTCCACCTGGCAGCATATCAGGTATGAATACTATCTTGCCGTGAATGTTGCATTGCTTTCCGCGGTGGTCGTCAGCTTTGCCATTGACGTAAGCTGGCAGAGTTCATGGAAATCGCTCAAAGGGATCTTCATACCTACAACAGAACCGCAAAAGAATCCGGCTTCTGGTTCCGATGCAAATGCAAAGCGTGAACGAAAACGGAAAAAGGGAGGGATGAAACCGGAACAGGGGCAGTCCCAGATACATGTCGCATTTGCATTGCTGCTCACTGTCACGGTGATACTGGCAGTCCTGTTTGTTGTTACCTCCGTTAATTACAGTTATTCGAATGCGGTCTCAAATCCCATACGGATGAGTCCAGACTGGCGTGAATCGCTTGAATGGCTCGGCAACAATACACCGGAAACCGGCGTGGATTACCTTGCCGTTTATAACCAGAAGACGTACCGGTACCCGTCCCAGGCATACGGTGTCATGTCATGGTGGGACTATGGGCATATGATCACGTTCATCGCAAAACGGATCCCCAATGCGAACCCGTTCCAGCGGGGGGTCGCAGGTGAGATCGGGGCGGCAGCGTACTTTATGACCACATCCGAACAGAGTGCAAATTCTATCGCAGACCAGCTTGGCACCCGGTATATTATCACTGACATAGAAATGGACACCGGTAAATTCTGGGCGATGGCAACGTGGTTCAACAGGACTGCCAGCATACGGCCCTACCAGACGCAGTTTGCCGCATCGGATCCCGCACAACCCGATCGTTACCAGGAAGTCGTGCTCAATAACCAGACCTATTATCTCACCATGGTCTCACGGCTCCACAATTTCGATGGATCGATGGCAGAACCAACCCAGACTTATTACGTGGAATATGCCGATCCCAGCGTGTCCCGCATTTCGGTCCCCGTCATCACAAATGCTGTTGTGATGAATGCCTCAGAATCCCTCACAAGTGCCGCAGAGTATAACTCCAAAGCACCTTCCGGGTACCATGCCGCAACATTAAGTCCTGCAATTTTCCTTCCGGTTGAACCCGTCCCTGCGCTCCGGCACTACCGGCTCATCCACGAATCTCCGTCCAATGTCTTTGCCGCAAAAACACCCGACATCAAGTACGTGAAAATCTTCGAGTATGTGAAAGGAGCTCACATCAGAGGTGAAGGTATCATTGAGATCCCCCTTGTGTCCAACACAGGCCGGCAGTTCACCTACCGTCAGCAGAGCACCAATGGCGAATTCATTGTGCCCTACTCCACGGGCGGAAACCCCTACGGGGTGAAGGCAGCCGGTAAATACCGGATCGCAATGACGAAAAAAGAGTTTGATGTTCCGGAGAATGCGGTGATGCAGGGGCTGACCATCAACTGAATGCCCCCCCTGCTCCCATTCGATCCACCATGCCGGATATGTCAGAGGAAAAGCAGGACAATAACGTGTTGACGATCGTATGACCGGGTGCAGGGCAATCTTCGGACCTATCTTCTCGCAGCATGATCTGGAGACCCATGATGAGTCAGACCGGCGGCTCCGTGATGCAGTGCAGGGAGTACCGCCCGATGTGCAATGGGACGAACCCTGTGCCGCTTCGGTCGATGACCTGCTGCGTGTTCACACTCCATCCCATATCCGGATGATCCGGGAGCTGAGCGCCCATGGGGGGCAGCACTTCATCGACCCCAGTACCTACGTGACCGGGCGGTCGTTCGAGGTCGCATCACACGCCGCCGGTGCAGCCATCGGTGCGGTGAATGCTGCCCTTGACGGGGACCACTGTTTTGCCCTTGTCCGCCCCCCGGGGCACCATGCCGAGCCCGACCGTGCGATGGGGTTTTGCCTTTTCAACAACGCAGCAATCGCTGCATCGGTTGCCCTGGACCGTGTTGAACGGGTGGCGATTGTGGACTGGGACCTTCACCACGGGAACGGGACCCAGAACATCTTTTACACAAATGACCGCGTCCTCTTCTGTTCGATCCACCAGGGCAACACATTCCCCCGCACGGGGTGGGTCGATGAGATTGGCGCGGGAGCCGGTAGGGGTTTCACGATCAACGCCCCGGTCCGCAGCGGTTCAACCCTCGCGGATTACCACTATGTCTTTGAGCAAGTCTTCATGCCGGCGATCGAGCGGTTCAGACCCGGGATACTGGTGATCTCCGCAGGCCAGGATCCGCTCGCCGATGACCCCCACAGCGGCATGCGGCTGGCACCTGCAGATTTCGGTGTTCTCACCTCCCTTCTGAAGACCTTGGTCAGTACCCCGCTCGCCCTTGTCCTCGAAGGTGGTTACGGTCCCTCGCATGGTATGGCGATCGGCCAGATTTTTTCAGCGCTCAAAGGCAGTTTTGAGCTGCCTGAACCGGACAATCTTTACCCGCGCGAAAGCACCCGGCAGATCGTATCGGTGCTCCGAAAACTGGTCATCTAGCACGCCCGCATAAAAGAATTTAAAGCAGCCGGTACCCATAGTCAGGTATGAACGCGGACGAAGTCGGATTGGGCATGCTGGTGCGGTACCCGCGTACGGGAACCACCGGCACCATACAGCGCATCGAAACTGTGAGGGGGGATGCCTTTGCCGAACTGGACAGCACGCACCTTCTCTACCGCGTTGACCAGCTGATACCGGCCGGCAGCGCCGAAAAGGTCAAAAAGACCGCCATCGAAGACGCAAAAAAAGTGATCCAGCACGAGCGGGAATACGCTTCCAGCACAGAGTTTTTGGATGCCTTAAAAGGTACCGATCAGAGCTGCGAGGGAGGGGGTTAATCCTCTACCCCGATCGTTGTCAGTTTGACCGACTCCACGCCTTTCTGTGACATCAGGTGCTCGGCCAGCGATTTGAGCTGTGTCCCGTCACCCCTCAGGAGGATCACCTCCAGGCATCTCGACTCCGTCACATGGGAATGGAGTGATGCCTGGATGATCTCCTTGAACTGGTGCTGGATATCGGTGAGCACGACCAGAAGCCCCCGCTGGTCATGGTCATAGATCATCGTAATCACACCCTGCCGCTCGCCCTTGATATCCGCCATCCACTTGTAATACTGGATGTAATTCCTGATCGCGTCCCTTATCCCCTCAGACCGTGACGAGTAGCCGCGGTAATTGATGATCTGGTCGAACTGGTCAAGGAGGTGCTTTGGCAGGGAGATGCCAATACGGGAGAGCTCACTATCAATAGTCATACAGAGTCCTTACCCTGATGTTTATTTGTGTGATTTTTAATATTTCGATCTCATTTCCGTAGCACGGGGTAAGAATTTTTCTGGTATTTTTTGAAAGTGGCAAAAAGATCAAACCACCCCCCAAAAAAAGCTTGAATTTCTCTGGTTTCTGACGTGAAAAGCCTTCACTGGTTATGTATAAGTATCATTGTTATATATAGAGTAAGGAGGTTCGATTTCACGTGCATGATGTGACAATACCAAGCGTCAATATCGGGGTGGTGGGCCATGTTGACCACGGCAAGACCACGCTGGTCAACGCGATTACCGGGACATGGACGGACCGGCATAGTGAGGAAGTCAAGCGCGGCATCTCCATCCGCCTGGGGTACGCTGACGCAACCTTCTACCACTGCGGTTCGTGCGAAGGAGCGGATGCATACTCAACCAAGGCTGTATGCCCGGTCTGCGGCGGGAAAGGGACACCCTTCAGGTCAGTATCCTTTGTGGATGCCCCGGGGCACGAGACCCTGATGGCAACGATGCTCTCTGGGTCAGCCCTGATGGACGGGGCGATGCTCGTCATCTCTGCCTCCGAGAGGTGCCCCCAGCCGCAGACCAAGGAGCACCTGATGGCGCTGGAACTTGTCGGCATCAACAGGATCATTGTCGTCCAGAATAAGATCGATGTGGTCAGCCAGAAAGAGGCGATCGAGAACTACAACCAGATCAATGCATTCATCAAAGGGACGATTGCCGAACATGCCCCGGTCATCCCCGTTTCAGCCCAGAAAGGGATCAATATCGTTGCGCTCGTGCAGGCCCTCGATGCCACCATCCCGGAACCAACCCGCGACCCGAATGCAGAACCGGTCATGCTGATCGCCCGTTCCTTTGACGTGAACAAACCAGGCTGCAACTGGAAAGAGATCAAGGGCGGGGTTATCGGGGGTTCCCTGATCCGCGGAATCCTCAAGGAAGACGAGGATATCGAGATCCGTCCCGGGCGGCAGCTGCAGGTCGAGAACCGGATCAGGTGGGAACCGATAACCACAAAAATCATATCCATCAATGCCGGCTCCACCAGGGTGACGGAAGCAACCCCCGGCGGACTTCTTGGTATCGGGACAAAACTCGACCCAGCGCTCACAAAAAGTGATGCCCTTGCCGGGCAGGTCGCCGGCCACATCGGCCGGCTGCCCCCCGTCTGGGATCGTGTGCGGTGCCACGTCACCCTGATGGAACGGGTTGTCGGCGCAACGAGCGAACTCGCCATCGAACCGCTGAAGTTCAACGAACCCCTGATGCTGTCGGTCGGCACCGCAGTCACCGTGGGTGTTGTCACCAGCACCAAAAAAGAGAGCGTTGAGATTTCCCTGAAGCGACCGGTATGCGCGGAGCTGGGTGCACGGATCGCGATAAGCCGGCAGGTGGGAGCACGCTGGCGCCTGATCGGCATGGGCGTTTTGAACGAGTGAAGGTGCTCCTCGACGCCAATGCGCTGATGATGCCGGCGCAGTTTTCCATCGACCTTTTCGATGAACTGCACCAGCTGGTGGGCGCGTTCGAACCACTCGTGCTGGAAAGCATCATAAGGGAACTTACCGGCATCGCCTCTAAGAAGGGGCGGGATGCGGCGGCTGCGCGCTATGCCATGGGCGTTGCACAACGATGCACAACCGTTCGTTCAGCAGAACCTGTTTCGGATACCGTCGATGAACAGGTGATTGACTATGCACAGAAAAACGGCTGCCTGGTGGTGACCAATGACCGGCGCCTGCGGGAGATGCTGCTCTCCCGGAGCATTGGTGTTATATCCATGAGAAAACAGAAAAGACTGGAACTGATACAAAGCTAAGGGATTGTCATGTATTATAAAATCCGGTTGGATGATAAGGTGAGGGTGCCCCCCAACCGTCTCGGTGAGAAACTCGAGAAGGTTATTCTGGATGTCCTGCAGGAGCATCTGGAGGGGAGCATTGACAAGGAGATCGGGATCTTTATCTGCGTAACAAAGGTGCTTGGCGTCGGAGACGGCGAGATTGTACCCGGTGACGGTGGCGTTTATTACGACGTCAGGTTCGAAGCGCTGGTGCTCCGCCTCGCGTTGCAGGAAGTGATGGAGGGCGTTGTTGTGGAGACGACGAGTTTTGGCGCATTCGTCTCCCTTGGCCCCATTGATGCCATGCTCCACGTGAGCCAGATTTCCGATGAATACATCAACTTCGATGAAAAGAATGCACGGCTCATCTGCCAGGAGTCGAAACGCTTCATCGGGGTAGGGGACAGTATCCGGGCCCGCGTGGTGACGCTGAGCCTGAACGAGCGCGAGCCCCGGGACAGCAAGATCGGGCTGACAATGCGCCAGGCCGGGCTCGGGACTGCCCTCTGGCTTGAAGAGGACATGAACCTCGAGAAAGAGAAGGCAAAAGAGAAAGAGAAAGAGCCGCCCTCAGAGAAGAAGGAACGGGCGCCACGCAAAGCGACAAAGGAGAGGTGAGTGGTCATGCCAGCTCCGGGCAAGAAGAAACAGGGAAAGGTGTGCCGCGAATGCCACCGCGTGGTTGACGGGGAGAGCTGCGTGGTCTGCGGGACCACAAACATCAGTGATGACTGGGCAGGTTACCTTGTCATCATCGATCCAGAACATTCGGATGTGGCAAAAAAAATGAATATCAAACTCCCCGGTCGGTACGCGCTGAAGGTCCGTTGATGCTCACACTCCCAGAGGAGAAACGACATTTTTTCAAGGAGCCGTTCGGCGAGTTGTTTTCTGATGTTGCCGGTGCCCTCCCCTGGCTTAAAGACCGTACCGTCTACACGGTGGGGGATGTAGTGACCCATAACCTTCATAAAAAAGGCGTCGAGCCTGCCATATCCATCATTGACGGGCACACCATGCGCTCGCCATGCACGAAAAATACCCCGTGCACCGGGCGGGTCCTGAACGTGAAAAATCCCGCCGGAACGATTACTGATGAGCTGATCGCAGGCATTAATGATGCAATCGCCAATCCCCCGGCAACTATCTATGTCAGCGGGGAGGAGGACCTTGCAGTTATCCCGCTCGTGATCGCCGCACCGGAAGGAGGTGTTGTGCTCTACGGACAGCCGCACAAAGGTGTCGTCGTCCGCATCGTCGACCGGAAGGCAAAAGAGAAGGCACAGGAACTGCTCTCCCATTTTGTCCGCAGGGCCGGTGCGTGAAACAGGATTTTTCATTGTCCAACCAGGGTGTCCGCCCGTCTTAAGAACAACTCCTGAACATGATCACATTTTAAATAACACGGTTCCCAATAATTACAGGATATCGATGGATTTTGAAATTACCAGCGATAAAAGAAATGAACTTTTATCACGAAGGGAGGTCGGGTTCAGGCTTCGGTATGAGGGTGCAACCCCGTCCCGCATGCAGATCACCGGAAAGATCTGTGCACTCCTCAACGTCAAGGACCAGCAGGTGGTGCTGGACTCATTGAAGGGCAGCTTCGGGAAGATGGAACTTAACGGCCGAGCGCGTATCTATGACAGCGAAGAGGGCAAAAAGAAGACCGAGCGCGCACACCTGATGACACGCGGCCTACCCAAACCAAAAGAGGAAGGAGCGGCATAAACATGGCAGCAAAAAAGGGGGCCGTGGCAAAGGGCAGGAACCGGGGCGCATTCTTCAAGGTTGAGGCGGGCAGGGTCATTACCGCAAAGAAATATTGTCCGCGCTGCGGGCCCGGCGTCATGATGGCAGACCACAAGGACCGGACTGCCTGCGGTAAATGCGGCTATACTGAATTCAAGAAATAATTGTGTGAATGCCTATTTTCGGGCAGGTACTCGGGATTGAGGGCACTGCATGGAACCTCAGTGCCGCGGTTTTTGATAATGGTCTTGTCTCTCTTGTCTCACAGCCGTATAAACCGGCACACGGGGGTATCCACCCGCGTGAAGCAGCCCAGCACCATGCGTCGGTGATGAAAGAGGTTATCTCCTCTGTCCTGACGCAGCCGGAAAAGATCACCGGGATCGCATTTTCCCAGGGACCGGGTCTCGGGCCGTGCCTCCGGACGGTTGCCACCGCCGCCCGTTCTCTTTCGCTCTCGCTCAAGGTGCCGCTTGTGGGAGTAAACCACTGCGTCGCCCACGTTGAGATCGGGAGGTTTGCCACCGGGTGCCAGGATCCGGTGGTGCTCTACGCGAGCGGGGCGAACACGCAGGTGATCGGGTACCTGAACGGAAGGTACCGCATTTTCGGCGAGACGCTCGATATCGGGATCGGCAACGCACTTGACAAATTCGCCCGCTCAAAAGACCTCCCGCACCCGGGGGGCCCGGCCATCGAACAGCGTGCGGCAACGGGCAGGTATACAGAACTCCCCTACACGGTCAAGGGCATGGACCTTGCCTTCTCCGGCCTCATGTCGGCGGCAAAGGACAGCAAAGCCCCCATCGGGGATGTCTGCTATTCGTTCCAGGAGACAGCGTTTGCGATGTGCGTGGAGGTGACCGAGCGGGCGATGTCGCTTGCTGGTAAAGACGAAGTCCTGCTTGTCGGCGGGGTAGGGGCAAACCGGCGCCTGCAGGAGATGCTCTCCACCATGTGTGAAGATCGCGGGGCGCAATGCTACGTTCCCGAGCAGAAATACCTCGGCGATAATGGTGCGATGATCGCGTATACCGGGAAACTGATGCTTGAAAGCGGGTGCGTTCTTCCCATCGAATCGTCACAGATCAACCCGTCGTTCCGCTCCGATGAGGTGGAGGTGACATGGAAGGCGCCGGCACCCCGCCCTGTACACCACGACGCACGGACGTCCCCTGCCACGACAGCCCGGGGTGCGGAGGCGATTATAGAATTTACCGGTACTACCGCATCCAAGCGCCGGGTCTCCAAGCGCTACCGCGTGCCGGCGCTCGATCGCCGGCTCATCACCGAGCGCACCCGTGCCGAAGCAAAGTTGATCTCCGCTGCCCGCCATGCAGGTGTGCCCACACCTGTTATGAGCGCCATCACCTCCGATACGATTATAATGGAGCGTGTGCAGGGTAAGCTCCTCACCCACGGACTCTCGACCACAGATCTGAAAGAAGCCGGACGAATGGTCGGAAAACTGCACAACGCGGGCATCATGCACGGTGACCTGACGACAAGCAACATGATCATGCGCGACGGGCGTTGCGTCCTGATCGACTTCGGACTCGCACAGGTCACCACCGAGATCGAGCAGCGGGGTGTTGACATCCACGTGCTGTTCCAGACGCTGGAGAGCACGGCCGCTGATTCTGCGGTCCTGAAAGAAGCGTTCTGCGAAGGCTACCGGGAAACATTTTCCGGTGCGGAGGAGGTTTTCAGCCGCGAGCACGATATTGAATTGCGGGGGAGGTACCTGTGAAACTTGTCGTCGTGACCAGCAATCCCAACAAGGCGCACGAGGTTGCAGCCTTCTTTTCCGGGGCGGTTTCTGTTACCCATGTGGCACTCGAATGCCCCGAGCTCCGCAGTGATGATGTCGGAGAGATTGCTCGCGGGAAGGCGAGGTATGCGTACGGGGAGCTTGGATCACCGCTGATTGTCGATGACACGGCATTTGAGATCGACGCACTCAACGGGTTCCCCGGACCTTTTGCTGCGTATGTGCTCGATTCGATAGGAAACGCAGGAATTCTCAGGCTGATGGACGGTGTCAAGGACCGGAACGCCAGCTTCACCACCGCGATTGCATTTGCGGATGCTGACGGGATCCAGGTATTCACCGGCACCATCCACGGCACAATCACGACAGAGGGCAGGGGGCGGGGCGGGTTCGGGTACGACCCCATATTTGAGTGCAACGGAAAAACACTGGCCGAGATCCCGCTTGAAGAGAAGAGCCGGATCTCCCACCGTGCCAGGGCGCTTCGCGCCTTCCATGACTGGTTCGTGCAAAAGTATGGTATCACGTCCTGACACAAACGGTTAAAAGGTTTTACATCATTTATGGTAGGGCAGGAGTGTTTTTAAGATGGCAAAGTTTCCCGAGGCAGAAGCCCGCTTGCTCAACGTGAAGATCTGCATGCACTGCAACGCACGCAACGCGATCCGTGCGACGACGTGCCGTAAATGCGGGTACAAGCATCTGCGCCCCAAGAACAAGGAGCGCAAGGCATAACCCGGTATTATTTTTTATTCTTTTCTCATCGTAATTTTACGGATAAAATTATCCGCGGGTATCACCCTTCTTTGCTACCCAAAGAAAATTCCAGCACAAAAAAATCCGAATGCACAAAAAACACTGGTGGTTTTATGCAGAATAATAGGTTACCCGTTTGCCTTTCTTGGCATATTCCCCGGCAAAGGTCTCGATGTTCCGCTTGTACCCGATCCGGTCGACAAAGCCGAGGTCTTTGAGTTTCTGGCGCACCCGCATCACGTCCGCCTCGTCCGCCCAGTCCTTCGTGTATACATAGATGACCTTCCGGTTGTCCCGCGATTCGGGGTTGGGCTTTGCGGTGCTGACCTTGGTCGAGATGCCCAGCGTCCCTTCGACCGTTGCGTCCCGCACCTTCTTCCACGATACATCGACCTGATCCGGCTCCTGGAAGATCAGCCATTTGCCCGCATTCTCATCCTCGATGGCCTCGGGTGGACTGTCCGGTGCGTCCTGTACGATCCAGTACATCTGCGTGGTCTTTGACGGGATCACTCCCTCACCGGCGCGGATCATCCCGTAGATCGTGTCCATCTCCTCAAAGCGCCCGATCAGGGCACCGGCAAGTTGCGGGTATTCGGCGGCAAACTGCCCGAAAATGACCTCGAACTCCGGGTTGAAGTTAACCCCCTGTTCAACGAGCGCATACAGGTACTTGCCCTGTGCCCGCAGCCCCTTGTTTAAGAGGTGCTCGAAGATCCCGTACCCAACGTCCGCGAGCGCCTCGGGGTCGACTTCTGCCATACTTAATCGTCATGTGCTGCCCGAAAAAATAGTTTCTGATTTCATACTCGCAATGAAACTGACAGGTACTGCGGCTTCTTCCGGGCGCCCACTACAAAAAAATGTATGGCATCACGCGACTGGAACGGGTGTCACACTCCTATCCGAGTAAAGTACCATGGTATCGTCGAATTCTTTAAGAGCGCCTTCATCGAATAAGTACCAACTATGATCTGGAAACGTGACTGGGGCCTGACGGGAAGGGTCTGGCTGACGATGTTTTTGCTGTTTATCGTCTACCTCGTGTTCCTTGCCGTGTTATCGCTACTCGGGATCGGATTAAATTTCCTGATCCTGATCGCCGTCGGCATGGCGTTCATCCAGTATTTCTTCTCCGATAAGCTGGTGCTCTGGACAACGGGCTCCCGCATTGTCGCTGAGGACGAGTTCCCTGAACTGCACCGGATGATCGAGCAACTCTGCAGGGAGGCCGACCTCCCCAAGCCGAAGGTTGCGATCATGCAGAGCCCGGTGCCCAACGCGTTTGCAACGGGCAGGAGCCCGAAGCACGCGGTGGTTGCGGTCACCGACTCGATCATGCGCCTGCTCTCCCGCGAAGAACTGGAGGCGGTGCTCGCCCACGAGCTGTCGCACGTCAAGAACCGCGACATCCTGACCATGACGGTGGCAAGCTTCATCGCCATGATTGCTTCGATCATCATGCAGAACTTCCTGTGGGGGGCGATGTTCGGCCGGCGCAACTCTGAAGGAGCCGGTGCGTGGATCATCGCGGGTATTGTCGCGATGATCGTGTATTTCGTCGCCAACCTGCTGATCATGGCGCTCTCACGCTACCGCGAGTTCGCCGCCGACCGGGGCAGCGGCTATATCACCCGCAACCCCCGGGCGCTCATATCCGCGCTCAGCAAGATCAGCGGGCGGATGGATGCGGTCCCGGCAGAATACAAGGCAAAGGTGCAGGGAGCCAACGCGTTCTTTATCATACCGGCGCTGTCGGGGAAAAACACCTTAATGGAGCTTTTCTCCACCCACCCTGCGCTCGAGAAGCGGATCGCCAACCTTGAACAGGTCGAGGCTGAACTCCGCGGGTACTGAAGTACTCCGATCCGATCAATACACTTTTTCCAAAAAGTTTTACAAGGCCTCCCTGCACTGCGGGATTGTGTTGTGCAGTGATCCACAGCGTTATTACAGCAGGGAGAGATGTCGTTGTATGGAACTCCGTATCACTTCCATTCCCATCCTCGTCCTTATCCTCGCCCTGCTCGTCCCGCCTGCCCGTGGCCATGCCCCTCTTTCCACGGGAGAGAACGGCGACCTCTCCATGGCAACCGTGATCAGCCAGCCGGAGAAGTCGTACGTCGTGTACGGGCACATCCATGAGCCGGGCGAAGCGGCGTACTACCGGTTCGATATGCACGCAGGGCAGACACTCCACATCGAGCTGCTCGTCAACCGGAAGGACAGCCCGGTTCCCGACCTCATCATCATGGGGCCGGGCGTCCTGGTATCGGGCACCCCGCCGTCCCCGTCTCTCCAGGTCCCTCCGGGCAGCGGTGTACTCGTGATACCGGGCAGAATGCCAGAGCAGGCGATGTACGAGCCGTTCTCCCCGGCGGCATTGTTCCCGGTCGCGTCATACACGCAGAAGGCGGCGGGATCCGGTACGTTTTATGCGGCCGTGTATACAGCGGAAGGGGAGCAGGACTACAGCTTTGCCCCCGGGTTCCGTGAAGAGTTCACCGCTTCCGAGTGGCTCTTTGTCCCGGTCAGCGTGATCGGGATCCATGCATGGGAGGGGCAGTCCCTTGCGGTAATCCTCGCCCCGTGCATCGCGGTCGTGCTGCTCGGTATCGCACTCCTGCTGCGCCAACAGAAGCGGACCGGCACTTCCCGCTCCCTGTTCAGCTGGCTCGCAATCACCGCCGGGCTCCTGTATCTTGGCGGGGCTTCCGTCACCTTCACCCAGATGGTGCGTGCGCTCGGGATCACCGGCTGGGATCCATCTGCGATCCTCACGCTCATTTTTATCAGTATCCCGGTTGGCTTGGGAATCGTTGCACTGAGGACCGGGTTTGGTTCCGGACAACCCGTGCTGGCAAAAGAGCGGGTATTGTTAGCGGTCATCGGGATGCTCGGGCTCCTGTTCTGGGCAGGGCTCATCATCGGGCCGGTGATCGCCTTTGTCGCGGCGATCGTGCCAGAGAGCACAAAACAAGGACCATGAAAAATGAATGCACGAAAAAATTTTTTTTTATTTCTTCTTCCGGTTTTTAACCAGATCGAACACTGCTACGATGACGCCGGCTCCAAGAAAAAAATATCCGATGAGACGATCCGAACCAAACACAATGCCAAGAATGATGAATGCCATTCCGAGCATGGCAAATGAAGATAATTGTGGTTCTGTTTTCTTTTTTCTCGCAATAATGAGCAGTACTCCGATACTAATCAGGATAATTACTGATAGTGCAATGAACGGTAGTGACGCATCTGCCATACCATTCACGTTGAGGGTAGAACTGATAAATTTTCTGTAAAAAAAGGCTTTTTTAAAAAAATTCCTCCAAACAGGTTCTGTATTTCTCAGCATGCCGGCCGGCGGCGAGGCCTGCCGGCACATGCTCATGGCAATCATTAATACAAACGCTCGCCAAAATTGTAATCCACGACTGCATCGATGGTCTAGAGGCATGACTTAGGCCTTCCAAGCCTATAGCCCGGGTTCGATTCCCGGTCGATGCATCGGGCCCGTGGTCTAGCTGGCTATGACGTCGCCTTCACACGGCGAAGATCTCGTGTTCGAATCACGACGGGCCCATCGCTGTTTTTGTTTTTCCTATCAGGCAATTGCATATAAAATAAACATCTGCCCGTTTTTTTATGAGATACCCTGATGGAACAAAGGAATGTGCCGGGGTACCATGCATAATGGATAATCCGAATGCAAATTTTTTTTTAGGATCTTTTGAAGATAAATGCCAGTTGCGGGTAGAACAGCACAGAAACGACCGGTGCTGTGCCTCTCAGGCACGCGGTGTCTTCCGGTACACCATTCCCTGAAAGATGGCGATATTCTCACCGCTTTCATTGGTGACCCGGACCGTGTACGTGGCAATCTTCGGGTTGCGCGAGAACTCTTCAGCCTCTGCAAAGAGCGTACCCGACGATACCGATTTCACGTACGAGATGTGGGCGTTAATCGCAGCAGCGGGTATCCCGTGGGAGTTGGATGCAAGTGCAAATGCCGTGTCAGCAAGGGTGAAGAGCGCCCCTCCATGGACGGTCCCGTGGCTGTTTTTATGCTGGTTCTGGATCTCCATTTTGACCTTCGCCCTGCCCAATGAGCCTTCCAGTAATTCGATCCCAGCCTGTGCGGCGTAGGCATCTTTTGAGAGAAATGTTTTAAAATTTTCCATCGTTCCACCGTAGGTACATAGACGTTGGCGGATAAAAAAACCTTTTTTTGGATCTGCTGGCAGGTTTTTGTATTCCCTTCACTTCCTGCCAGGAAGGGGTCTGGAGAAGCCCCTTTTCATCCTGTATATTCACGAACGGTGTTCCATGGCTATCGCATGGTGGGAGATGCCCAAGGGGCGGGGGGATCCCCCGGGTTATGACAGCCGGCGAACCGGTGCCTGAAAAAACCATAGATTTCTTTCTTATCACTCTCCAAAGATGGTTAAAAATGCGGTTTTTTCCAGGGTCAACGAATATACCAAAGTTACATCTTTTTTTGCCCGTTCACCTCCCGGCTTTTTCTTTTTTTTGCCAGAGAGGAATGCCGGTATTCTGCAGCCATTCTTTGTAATGTGAACGGGAAAAACAGGGTGTGGTGATGTCCCTGCCACCTGTTTTGTTACAGGCCGAGTTCTTTGACCTTTGCAGCGGTGGGGCGCCCTTCCCTGTCCCAACCCCTCAGTGTATAGTATTCATCAAGGAGTGCCTCACGCTGCCATACCTGCCCTTTGGGAGCACCTTCCTGTAACGGGTCTTTTAAGAAGCGATCGGGGAGCGTATCATCTTTTTTTCCAAACCCGCGGCGAATGTTATACATTTTCTGAAGGTTCCAGATCCGTTCACCGCACGTAAGAAGCCCGGCCGAATCATACTTCATGCCCGTTGCAGCAGAGACCAGGGCAGCGTAATCATCGGCACCGAGGGCAAACGACGAGAAAAGACACATCCCGGAAGCATCGATTGCGGCGGTCAGGTCCTGGAAAATCTTTACCCATCCGGGTTTTCCTTTTGTCACGTACGGATCGAGCTTTTCCGGTGCTCCCAGCACTTCGGGGGAAACCATGTAACCATAGACATGGTCTCCGCCCCTCACCGATGTAGCATAGGCAAGCCCGTGTCCCTGGAGCCCCCGGGGATCGTAGGCAGGCAGCTCCTGTTGTTTGACACTCATCGATAACTCCGCATGACCGTATTTTGCCGCAAACCGGTAGGACCCTTCTGCAAGTTCATCGCCGATGCCGTTCCGGAACGCTATTTTTTTCACCAGGTCCAGCATACCGGCTGCATCGCCGAACCGGATGGGATCCTTCACGTATCCCTTTTCGGCCATCTCCATAAGGCACGCAATGGTCGATCCTGTAGAGATGGTATCGAGTCCATAGTCATTGCAGAGGTTGTTTGCCCGGGTGACCGCCTTCAGGTCATCGACGCCGCAGTCTGCACCAAAAGCCCAGTCGGATTCATATTCAGGGCCTTCGCCGGTCTCCCCGTCAAATTCATGGACACGGCCACACTGGACAATGCAGGCAAAGCACCCCTTTGGCTTTTTTAAGATCGAACGTGCAATTTCCTCTCCTGAAAGTTTCTCTGCTGACGGGAAGTGGGCGGTCTGGAAGTTCCTTGTCGGATGGATATAATTTTCGTTGATGATATTGACAAGGACCGCAGTTCCATAGGTATGAAGAGCTTTTTCAATCCCGTTCTCCTCAATTTTCTTTTTTATTTTCTCTTTTTCTGCTGACCAGTTCTGCTCATCTGCCACTGCAACCTTTTTCTCGCCGCGTGCGGCAATGGCTTTCAGGTTCTTTGCCCCCATGACCGCACCGCAGCCGCCTCGTCCGGCAGCCCTGGTTTTCTCATTCACGATACAGGCGAACCGCACCAGCCGTTCACCGGCAGGGCCGATGCACGCGGCCCTGATCCTCTCATCGCCATGTTCCCTGATGATTTCATCTGTTGTTTCCGATACCGTTTTTCCCCACAAGGCCTCTGCACCGCGGATCTCTGCCTTTCCATCGTCCAACAACAGGTAGACCGGTTTTTTTGCTTTTCCACTGACGACAACCGCGTCAAACCCGGCTTTTTTCATCTTCCAGCCAAACACTCCCCCGCTGTTTGCGCTGGTTGCGGTTCCTGTCAGCGGGGAAAGCGTGGTAACCTCATACCTGCTGCCCAGTGCAACACCGGTCCCGGTCAGGGGGCCTGCGGCAAATACCAGAATGTTTTTTGTGCCCAAAGGATCCGTCCTGGGATCAACCATATCGGTGAGGAGCCGGATACCAAAACCCCGTCCGCCAAGATAGTTCCGCTTGAGATCCGCCGGAGTCGGTTCAATCCGGATTTTTCCTGCAGTTAAATCTGCATAGAGCATCTGTCCTGCATATGCGTCCATGGTGACCACAGTTGGTTAATTTAACCTCTGGAACATAAACATTCGTATAACGGAGTTCGGATAACTTTTAAAAATTGTTAAAGAAAAAGAATGCAACAACGGGAAGCATTTAAAAAAAGCAGGGGGCTCCATCCCTGCTTTACCCCTTGTCCGGGAATCGTGGCGGTGCAAAAACAGGATGCTGAAATACTACAGGTGAAGAAAGCAGGTGCGGGGGATGGAGAGAGAAGAACCGGGGGGTATTCCCCCTGGTTCGGTTTTTTACCTTTTTTTAGTCGCGCCCGTGCATAAGCGGGAGAGGGAATTTATGGGGGATCAGTACAACAATTAAAAAACGGAGGCATGAGATGAAGGTTGTCGCGTTCAATGGGAGTGCACGAAAAGACGGGAACACCGCGATCCTTGTCAAAGAAGTATTTAAGGAGCTGAAAAAAGCAGGCATCAGGACAGAGCTTGTGCAGCTGGCAGGTAAAAAAATCCAGGGGTGCATAGCCTGCGGCAAATGTTTCGAAAACAAGGACCGGCGGTGCGTGATGAAAGGGGATATCCTCAACGAGTGCATCGGAAAGATGCTCGAAGCAGACGGGATTATCCTCGCCTCACCGACTTATTTTGCCGATATATCAGCGAACATGAAGGCGCTGATGGAGCGGGCCGGGTTCGTATCGAGGGCAAACGGCGACATGTTCCGGCGCAAAGCCGGTGCCGCGGTTGTTGCCGTGCGCAGGGGCGGTGCGATCCACGCGTTTGATACAATGAACCATTTCTTTTTCATCAGCCAGATGGTTGTCCCGGGCTCGTCCTACTGGAATGTCGGGATCGGGCTTGCACCGGGCGATGTGAAAGGCGATAAGGAAGGGCTTGCCACCATGAAGGTGCTGGGCGCCAACATGGCGTGGCTCCTTGAAAAGATCCACGGGTGACAAACCGGAGAGAGAAAATTTAAAAAAATGGAACAATTCCTGAAAAATTTTTACTGATTTTAAAAATTCTCTTTTAAAAAATGTAAGAATTTACTCAAACCGGACTGAAAAATAAAATAAAAGTCGGCCTGCCGGCTTAGCTGCCGGCAGCGAACCACTCTTCTGCATCAATGGGGTACTGTGTTTCCAGCTCGGCCTGAACATTTAAAAAATCCGAAATGCGGTCAGGAGAAAGAACGACCACATCTCCAATGCGCCTGATCATATTCTTCGCCCTTGTACAAATGAGGACCGGGAGAATCTCGAAGGGGTCGGGCAGTCGATGATGCTGTTGCAAGTCGCAGGCATAGGCATCGGCTGCATCGACATGGGCCTGGATTATCTCATCGCAGTCCCTGAATTCGAACACAAAAACTGAACCGCCCAGGATGGTTACATCAGGGCCCCTGCTGCTGCCGCGAGGCGATTCATATTCAAAGATAACCGTGTAATCCTCCAGGTCCGGTTTTACCTGGACGACTTGTTTCAACTCTTTCTGTAAAACATCAAACACCTGTTCCCACGCGGCAACCTGGCTGTCATCGGCTGCACGGCCCAACCGTGCGGCATAGTGCCTGTCAAGTGCGTTGCGCCATTCCTGTCTTGGGACTAAAAGAAAATCCTGTGTCGTCCCGGACCAGCCATACGGCTTATTTTTCACTTCAGTCATGAGTCGGGCATCCCGGTTTTTCCTGAAAGGTTACTTTACAAGGATGAATTCATAAAGGTTGCCTTTTTTACGGGGAAGAGGGGTGCAGCAAGGTTGGGTGGAGTGTGGGGGGAGATGAGGTGATCAGGGGACTGCCGGAACACAGAGGCAAAAAAATCCTTTCCGCAGATCGGGCACGGAGCCGAGGAATGATAAACAAAAAAAAGTATGTGATTATCTCTTCCAGACCTCCAAACTCGACATATTCCTGCTGTGATACGTAATCTCCTGTGCAGAAAACACGAGCACCACAAAATCGGGATTGTCAACGGATTTGAAATACTGCTCGAACATCGGGTTCCAGTACTTCTTCTTGGTCGCGGTGTCCTCGTGGACTTTGCCTTTTGCCCTGATCTCGACATACGGATCCGAGAACTCCTTGCCCGACCAGACCGCAAGCGCTGCGTCTGCATTCTTTGTGAGCTGTTCAACCTTCTTGGTCGCCTTCATCGTCCCGCCAACAAGGGTCATGTCAGGGAACCCGGCAAGCACCATGAACCGCACCGCCGGTTGCTTCCCGTCAAGCGTGGCAACAGCCGCCACGTGTGGACCTGCGATGACTTCCAGGATCTGCTCTTTGAGAGCCATGCGTATCACTCTAGCCGATAATGATATTAAAATTATGGAAAGCGGGGGAAGTATCCCCACAAAAAGGATCCCCGCATTCTGCCCGGACACCGGATAAAAAATTATCCGCTGGACTGGCCCATAGGAAAATATCCGGACTACAAGTACAACCCGGATACTTCAGCAAGAACGGGTCCTGAGTCATGAGCCATTCCGGCATGAGGAAACGGGGTATGACAGACAGAGCCTGTGACCCGTCCCTTCCGTTCACCGGATAAGGAAGTGATCGTTTGCAAAAAACACGTTCTGGTATGCCCGGGTTGACACATATCCGGTCTCAGAGAGACACATGCTTGTGATCCCGTTGCATCATATGCAGGACTGCCTTGATCTGACAAAAGAAAAAAACTCTCTTTTTGGACTACCTGATACCAGTAAAAAACTACCCGGCGAAAAATGTGCACCGGATGGCTGCGGGACCGGTATGAATGTCAACGGTGTTGCAGGCCGGGGCGTGATACCGCACAAACGGGAGTGCTGAAGGCGTACAGCCCGTGCAACCTCCGCCGCCTCTGCAGTGTACCCTGGCAGCAGATGCAACGGTGCAGGCAACGCGAAAGAGTACCGGTGGCGTTACGGGGTGCGGGGGATACGGTACTTGTCATGAGGGACAAGAAAGTCAAACTGTGCCCCCGTGCCGGGCTCACCGGTTTCTGCAATCGAAATCCCGGTGATGGAGAGGATCTCCCGGACTAAGAAGAGCCCAAGGCCGGTATTCTCTCCGTAGCCTTTTTCAAATATCTTCTCTTTTTTGTCCACGGGGATACCGGCACCGTCGTCCCTTGTGCGGAGGGTGAGCCCTTCCGACTGCTCGAAAAACCAGACGGTGATCCGGGTGGTGGTTTTCCCATGGCGCAGCGAGTTGTCAAACAGGTTATAAAAAACCCGTTCGAGCATGGGGTCGGCAAGGATCTCCAGGCCGTCCGTGTCACAGTCAATTGATATTTCACCCGTATCAAGACCTGACATTGCCTTTCTGACGACCTGGCGGACATCCTGCCACTGCGGGGACTTTACCCCGATATTCTCGTAATCCTTGGTGATGGCAATCTGGTCCTGAATCAGCCGTGCAGTATCGATCTGTTTTTGGACATAACTTACAAGGACAGAGTCCGAGATCATGTTCATCATCAGTTCCTGGTACAGCAGCAGGGCGGAAATTTTATTCAGGATGTCGTGTCGTGTGACGCCGGACAGAAGGGTGAGCTTTTTGTTTGCCAGCTGTATTGCTTCCTCTCCCTGCTTCTGCTCCGTGATGTCATACAGCGCCCCCTGGATCGCGTATGGCCGCCCGTCAGGGTCGCAGATGTTCTGCACCTGCTCCCGGAGCCAACGCACCGCCCCGTCCCTGCGCACGATCCGGTACTCCCGGACAGTGGAATAACCGGCCATGCTGGCAATATCCGAAAAACTTTTCCGGAGGCGCACCCGGTCATCGGGATGGATGATCTGGTCCCACCGCGGGGACCCGGATAAGAATTCCTGTTCGGTGTAGCCGGTGATCTGTTCGACCTCCCCGTGGAAGAACAGCGGCACGAAATCCATGGTGCTCCGAAACGCAATCCCGTGAAAGTTCTGGACAAAGGAGCGGTAGCGCTCCTCGCTTTCCTGCAGCGCCTGTTCTGCAAGCTTGCTGTCGGTGATATCCCGCCCGACCGACTGGTACTCGACCAGGGTCCCGTTCTCATCAAATATGGCGCGGTCGAACCACCGCTGCCACCGCACCTGGCCGCCCGGCATGACGATGCGGTGGCTCACCGCCGCGACAGGGTTGTCGCGTGTCAGGCAGGCAAAATGATCACGGACAATCTTTTTGTCTTTTTTTGGAATTTCGGGAACGAACTTTTTCCCGATAATATCCTCCCGCCGTTTGTTGAAATACCGGCAGTATGCCTCGTTCACGAAGATGTGCGTCCCGTCCGGCAAAAACCGGGAGATGAACTCGGTCTGGACTTCGACCACGTTGCGGTAGCGCTGTTCGCTCTCTTCAAGTGCGGTCTCCATCTTCTTGCGGCCGGTAATATCCCGGATGGACTCAATCGCACCGATCACCCGCCCTTTTGTATCATAGAGCCGCGATGCGATGAACCATATGTAAGCCCCGTTCCCGCCATAAATGCAGGGAGCGAACAGTTCGGAGATGAGTTTGTTGTCCTGCCGCGTGATATACGGGTAGCATTGTTCAACTTCCCTGTTTTCGTGCAGGACGAGGTTGATCAACAGGGGGCGCTTCATGCCGTAGATCGGGATGGCATAGGAGTAATCTCCGGTGCCGAGGATATCCTCCTTTTGTATGCCGGTGATCTCCTCCATCGCCTTATTCCAGGCAATCACGTTTCCCGCAAGGTCGATGGCAAACGTCGCATCCGGAAGAAAGTTGATGATATCAGCCATACGCTGCTGCGACTCGTGGAGCTCATCCGCGTTGCGCCGTCCTTCAATGGCAAGCCGGACCTTGTGCTCGAGTTCAGCAAACTGGGAGCGGGGTTCACCTCCTTTCGGGAGATAGAAACTGGCACCGTTGTTGAGGGCTTCAATCACAACTTCCTCCCTGCCCTTGCCGGTAAACAGGATAAACGGGAGGTCACCGTAATTGGAGCGGATGTATTTGAGGAATGCAATGCCGTCGATGTCCGGCATCTGGTAATCGGCGATGATGGCATCGTACTGCCGCACCTTCAGCATGGGGATTGCATCTGCTGCGGAGACCGCAGTATCAACGCTCATGGTGCCCGAGCGTTCCAGAAATATTTTCGTAACTTCGAGAAGCGCCGCTTCATCGTCAACATACAGGACAAAAAACATCGGCACTACTTGGTATAGCAGGATATATGTTAAGGATTGGTATGGCGGTATATTCCGGGATTATGGAGGCAGGGCGGTATATCCCGGGATTTTAAAAAGTACCGGGTACTCTGGCGAAGAACCCGCATACGTGCGGACACTCGTATGCACGACCGAAACAATTTCAAACGCTCCTTTCCTTTTTTATAGGGATAAGAAGCAGAGGTCAGTTTCTATAATAAGGTACAAATGTTCCATCTGCGGGCACGTGTATGATCCATAGACAGGAGAATCCCGCCAGAATATCCCGCCGGGGATCCCATTCGAGAACCTTCCTTTGGACTGGCAATGCCCGGTCAGCTGTGCAGGAAAGGACGAATCCCGGAAGCTCTGAGATTTCCTTGGACTACCATGTGAACCGCCGCATGCAGGCTGGTCCTGCAGGTGGTTCCGGTGGTAATAACGAGAGCGTACCACAGGACCGGACATGAAAACGTCCCTGGCGCGGAAAAAAGTGTCCGGTATGAAAAAACCGCGAATGCCAAGTACAACTGCATTCTTTTTTCATTTGTGAAGCATCTGACGACAAGTCTCCTGTCTCCCAAACCTTCATGACATAAGACCCTCACCATACCAGTATGCCAACCGTGCGGAGCGTTTCAGGGGGTTATACTGCACGCGAGACCATCGAAGGCGCCGGTGTCCGCCTGCACCGTGCGTTCGGCTACGACCAGCTCCCGCTCTTTGACCCGTTTTTGATGCTCGACGACTTCCGGGCAAAAAACCCGCATGATTACCTCCCCGGGTTTCCCTGGCACCCGCACCGGGGGATCGAGACGGTGACCTACATGCTCGACGGGCGCGTTGAGCACGGCGACAGCATGGGCAACGCGGGCCAGATCAACGCAGGCGACGTGCAGTGGATGACCGCTGGTTCGGGGATCATCCACCAGGAGATGCCAAAACCCGTGGACGGCCGGATGGGCGGCTTCCAGCTCTGGGTGAACCTTCCCCGGGCACACAAGATGCACAATCCACGGTACCAGGAGGTGAAACGGGCGGAGGTCCCCACGATCGAACCTCAGGCCGGTGTCAGGATAACAATTATCTGCGGGACGGTTGCGGGCGTGCAGGGGCCGGTGAGAGATATTGTCGCCGACCCGGAATATCTCGACGTGACACTGGGCACAGACACACACTACACGCACCCGTTAAAAAGCGGGTACACCGCGGCTGCGTATGTCATTGGCGGGTCGGGCTCGTTTGGCCCGGGTGCAGGAGAGGAGATGAGCAACCGCACGATGCTGCTGTTCTCCGGTGGCGACGAGGTCCGTGTGCAGTCCTCAAAAGGAGGGGTCCGGTTCCTGTTCTTTTCCGCAAAACCCATCCACGAGACGGTCGCATGGGGCGGGCCGATCGTGATGAACACGCAGGAGGAACTGCGGCAGGCATTCTTTGAATACCGGAACGGGACGTTTATCAGGACAACAGCATAACGGGAGGATGCCGGGGGTTCACACGGCACCATGGAGTTTTGCAGTTCCTGCGTACCCTCCGGTTCACGGCAGGAGAAAACCATGCATAACGATCAACAACCCGTCAACGGGCTCCCATGCATCACCACCAGCGATCGGGTGAGGTTCCTGAATGCACCCGCACGATGGCGCCAGATTACTGAGGTTCCAGAATACCGGTTTGATGATATAAAGCCGGATGATATCGTGATCGATATCGGGGCAAACGTGGGTGCCTTTTCAATCCGGGCTGCACGGCTTTCGCGGCGGGTCTTTGCCGTGGAACCGCTGACCTGCGGAGTGTTGCAGGAGAACATCAGGCTTAACAGCGTGGGTGCGCAGGTACAGGTTCTGTGCGGGGCGCTCGGTGATGGCAGCTTGGCGGAAGTGAGGTGGGATGACCAGGCGGTGACCGCGCCGACATTCCCGTTGAAAAATATTATTGCGATGGCTGGCGGCTGTGATTTCTTAAAATGCGACTGTGAAGGAGCGGAGTGGGGGATTGATCCCAAAGATCTTGCGGGTGTCCGGAGGATCGAGATGGAGCTGCACCTGCCGCCAATCTGCGGGCGGCCCGACACGGAGTTTCTTGATGCGGTCAGCCGGCAGTACGAGTTTACCATTGACCGGGTGCCGTGCCACGGACCTCTGGGGCTGATGGGATACCTGCATGCAGAGAGAAAGACCTGACCAGGACACCCCGGGGGTATACTCCGCCTTTTTTGAGAACAAACCGTAACACTTGTTTTGATTGCCCGTCCGTATCCTCCCGTCAACCTCTCCTGCTGATAACGGTTCCTTTAGAAAGAATGTGGGATCCTAAAAAAATGGACAATTAAAAAAAAGGTTAGATTGAGGTGATTTTGAGGTTGTCGAACGAAACCTCAGGATATTTGCCCTCCGGCAGTGAACTCGCGGTCAGGGCGATGGCACCCCCATCAAACGAGTCATCTGACACGGTGCTCAGTTTCTGCCCGTTCACCGTAAGACTCATGATATTCCCGTTACATTCCACATGGAGGTGGTTGCCTGCGCCAAGACCCGTTTTGATAGAGCCTGACTGGGTCGGCCCGCTCATGCTCAGGCTGTTCCCGTCCCGCCATCGTACGATAGTGTAATACCCGTCGCCCGAAATGGAGAACCGGTAATAATTTTTGAGTGTCCTGTTTTCTGACCTCCACACCATACCAGTTGTCAGATGTGCCGTCGGCAACCCTCGTGTCCACATCAAGGACGAAATCCCCGAAATTCTGGTGCAGCTGTTGGTATAGTGTGCCGGCTCCGGAAGGGACGGTTGAAAAAGAGTTATTTTTTCAGGTATGTGCTCATCAGGTGGTCCATGATCTGGGCGCCCCGTTCCTTGAGCCCGAACCAGAAGACGATTGCAATCGCGGCACCTATGCCGATACCGATACCCCATGCAACCGGTGTCAGGAATGTGTAGATAATGGTGAGGTCCAGTTTTAACTGGGAAAGTGCGAAAACCGCGACCACGAAATAGAGGAAGATTCTCATCAGAAGGATAACCGGTTGCATCAGACCGACGTTTGCCGTCGGGTGGAATTTTAAAAGGAAATCGGCGAAGTAATCGATGAGGATGAACCCGACCAGGACAATAATGACGAATACAATGATGTGCGGGATATACTCGATGATATCCTTCATGAGTGCACTGATGTAGTCAAAATTGAGGAGATCGACAGCGGCAAGGACTGCAATCAGGTAGATGAACAGGCGGATGACGATATCGAAGATATAACTAATAGTAATTCCCGCCCCGGCAAGCGCCTTTACAAAGGTGGAATCCTGGAACAGACGGTCAACCTTCAGTTTATCCAGGATCATCTTCACGGCCTTTCCAAGGAGTCTGCCCACAATCCACCCGATGACAAGGATAAGGATTGCGCCGATCACGACAGGAAGGATTGAAGCGATCCCATCATACCATTTTGTCACAAGACTGCTCACAACATCTGCCATAGAGTATCATAATCCATTCTATTTTTTGTCGAGTTAAATGTTACCCACCGGAAAACGTGATCAGGAGGCGGATCAGATAAAATACAAACAGTAATTTTCCCCCGCCACCGGGCGAGGGGTGCAATAGTGAGAGAAAAAAAGGATTTAGGCGTTCTTCATCTTCGCCTTTGCGACGTAGCCGTCCTTGCCGATGTAGTACATAAAGCCGGCTTCCTTTGCAATCTTCTCAGAGCCGACCTTCTTCTTCCTGCCACCCGGGTTTGACTTCATGGGTGCTGCCCAGACGTAGCCGTCCTTTCCGACAAAATACAGATAGCCCTTTTCGCGGCTGATCTTTTCCTTTCCGACTTTCTGTCCCATTTAAAACACCTCAAAACTCCGACGGGAGTTTTGATAATGAGATGTTCCGTCTGAAACTATATAAGGTTTCTCGTCGGTAGCCGTCGAAAGTTGCCATTTGGAGGGGCTATAACAGCCGTTTTTCGTATCAAACCACACAAATCGCGCCGTTTTAAATCCTGTTATAATCACCCGGAATCACCTGTACAAATTGGATTACGCGTTTTTTTTGAACCGGGATGGTACGTTCCACCGGAAATCCAATCGGGTGCGCTCTGCGCAGGGAATGTGGCGGGAAATATCCTGCAGTGTACGGGCGTCCCTGCACGTGGATGAAATCCCCGCCATGGTCGCCCGTTAAAAAAATGGGTCCTGCAGCAGCCGGTGAGAGGGGCGGATCGCGGATTAACCGGACCGGCGGTCAACGATCCGTTTCGGCCTCCCGCTGAGTTTCTGCAGCTCAAGCCCGCCGGGTCTGGTGTAATTGAACACAATCGAGAACGTGTGGTCTTCAGCGTGCCGGGCAAGCCCGGGTTTGTATTTCAAGAACCGCTCCGTGAAGCGGTCCACAACCAGCCGCTTGTCACAATGGTCGGGATCATGACACTCCACGCTCACACGCATCACCACATCACCGTGTGACTCCCCGTCATACAGGAATGCCTCGTACTCCCCGGTGAGATACTGCATATTATCGTGCTGGAAAACGCCGGCTTCCACGTCCACGCGGTTCATGGAGTTGTTAAACACCCAGAACGTCTCGGCCTCCCGCTGCGGATTGATGATCCGCAGGTGCGTCCGGCCGCAGGCACACCGCTCCCGCGAGAGCACGACCGTGGTATCTTCAGTGTCATAGTTGATCAGGAGCGTCCCGCACCTCGAGCCTTCCGGCAGCAGCGTTGTGAGCACGGCCCGCCCGCATTCCCCATCCTGCACAAACGTCTTTTGCTGCGGGTCGTACACATCGAGGTGGACGAGATCTTCTGGCACATGGAGCCCGGAAAACTCCGTGCATTCCCCGCACATCGTCCCTTCCGTGCTCCCGTAGGTATTGTAGACCGGGCAGCCCCACTGCTCGGTAAGGTATGCCCGTGATTCATCGGCAAAACTCTCCCCTCCCGCCACCAGCCTCTCGATCGATGTGTCCTTCGGGCGGGTCCCCTCTGCTGTGATCCGGCATGCGAGCCGGAGCAGTTTGAAGACGCTCCCTACGATTGCCGTGGGGCGGTAGCTGGTGATGACCCGGGATGCAAAATCACACCGGCCGAACGGGATGATGGTCATGCCGAGCCGGTGTGCCGCAATGGTCATCGTGTTCGCCCCCACGTTCATCCCGTAGGAAGCGCAAACGACAATCCTGTCCCCGGCAGAAAACCCCTGCGACACAAAACTCCGTGCGTACTTCTCCGCGTACCGCTTCCAGTCATCCCATGTCAGAAAAAAACTCTTGGGTGTCCCGCTCGTACCGCTCGTCTCCTGAATGGTGAACACATCCCCCCAGCCGCTTGAGAGGAACTCGAAGTCCGGTGTCAGCGGGGGCTGGTGCTCCCTGATTGTCCGCCCGGCAATGAGCGGCAGGTGGAGCAGGTCTTCATGGGTGCGGATGTCCTCACACTTGATCCGGTTCTTTTTGAACCAGTGGCGGTAGAAGGGTGAATGTTCACAGGCGTACCGGATTGTATACCGGACCCTCTCGTCGATCAGCGCATCGAGGTCGCTGCGGTCCATCGTTTCGATCCTCTGGTCATAGTACACTGCAGGTGCCCTCACAGAGCATTGATAAAAAAGAGTGTTTATATCTTGCGCATCGTGCAGCGGAAAGCCTTGTATATCGTGAATACATTCTGGTGAGCTCCCTTTTTCTCCACGTCCTTGTCAGCAGGTTATCCGCTGATCCTGTCGTGTGCAATCCGGCACCAGCACAAGGCTGATGATTGCATGTCTTTCCAGGGGCCCCAAAAAAAAGATGTGCCAGCAGGCAGTCCGGACACGCCTTCGGGACAGGGGAGAACAGCGGTGGCTGCGGGATCGGCATTTATCGGGTTTCGCATCCCATGGTAATGGGGTTTTTTTGTACTATCACCTCATCCTGACAGACGAATGCAACCTGTGTTGCTCCTATTGCCGGGCAAAATCGTTTGATAACAGTCGTTCGGATGAGGGGTGCTGTGGTGAGATCGATGATACCCTTCCCGTGGATGTGTCGTATGATCTTGACACGCTCTACCATTTTTTACAAAAAGACCCGGTGCCAACCGTCACGTTCTACGGCGGGGAACCCCTGCTGAAGGCGGATGTGATTAAAAGGATCATGGACAATGCGCCCGTGCAGCGGTTCATGATCCAGACCAATGGACTGCTGCTCGACCGGCTTGAGCCTGAGTATGTGAACAGGTTCTCCACCATCCTTGTCTCCGTGGACGGGCGGGAAGCGCTCACCGATGCCCACCGGGGGCCCGGGACGTACCGGAAGGTGATGAACAACGTAAAAAGAGTGATTGCCAACGGGTTTTTAGGTGAACTCATTGCACGCATGACCGTTACTGAAGATACCGACATTGTCGAAGCCGTCACCCATCTTGCCGGCAACCCCGACCACTCCTTCTCTTCCATCCACTGGCAGCTGGACGCGGACTTTTCGGACGACCTCTCCCGCACGACCTTTGCGCCATGGGTGCACGGGTGCTATAACCCCGGCATCCGGGTGCTTGTCCATGACTGGGTGAGGCAGATGTGTGAGCAGCACACCGTGCCGCGATGGTACCCGTTCCTCGATACGATGGGTGATCTCCTCAATGGGAGACCAAGCCTGCTGCGCTGCGGGTCCGGGCACGCGAACTACAGCATCATGACGGACGGGCACATATCCCCCTGCCCCATCATGATCGGCATGAAGAAGTTCTATGTCGGGCACATCAGCCGGACACACCCCCTCGACCTTTCCTGTGTCCCTGTCGGCGGGGAGTGCACCGCCTGCCCGATCAGGCATTTTTGCGGCGGCAGGTGCCTGTACACAAACATCGTGCACCCATGGAAAGGGCCGGAACGCAGGGTTGTCTGCGGAACGGTGGAGAACCTGCACGCCGCGCTCACGGGTGCACTCCCCATCGTCCGCTCGCTGATCGATCAGGGGGCGATCGCAACCGCGGATTTTTCCTGCGAAAAGTTCAATGGCTGCGAGATTATCCCGTGACCGGAACAGGGAGCAGGGGCCATGGAGATATATTTATACCCAGCGGTTTGATCTATGTACGCAGCGTCAAACCTGCATGAGTAAAAACAATGGAAAGAAAAGGTTTTGGCGGCCCGAGAAACTTCGGCCCCCGCGAGATGACAAAGACAGTCTGTTCGGACTGCGGCAAAGAGTGTGAAGTCCCCTTCAAGCCCACAGAGGGAAGACCCGTTTACTGTCGGGACTGCCTTCCGAAGCACCGGAAGCCCCGCTTCTAATCGTTCACAATCTCACACAAATTTCTCTTATTTTTAGATTGTTTCACCGCTTCTGCAGCGCTTTTTCAATTGAGAAGCGCCCGCGCCCGAACTCTTCGCAGAGAACAGCAACAATTTCCTTCCTCTGGCGCCCCCGTGCCCGCAGCGCCGCGTAACGGGATGCAAGCGCCGCACGCTCCCGTGCTGTCCACTTCTGCCCTTCGTTCTTGTTCCGCCTCACGAGAGGGCTGCGGAGGTTATCGAGCAAACCGCCGGGCTTCAACTGCCCAAGCTTGTGTATTTTTGTAAAAAATATCTCTTCTGAAACCTCAAACCCGATCACCCTGCGGTTGAGCCCGATTGCCACCTCTGCTGTCGAAAATCCCCCGAGGAAGAGATCACAGACAAGGTCACCCTCGTTGCTGCTGTACTGGAGCATCTTGACAAGGAGCGCACGAGGCAGCTCGTTCTTGTTCTTCTGCTGCCCGGGCTTGTATTCCCGGTTGATGGCCCAGACATCCTCACGGTCGCTGGTGTTGGGCGACCGTCCGTCATCGGTTTTTTCAGAAAGGCCGTACCGGCATTCGGTGTTGAAAACGCGCCGGCCGCCCGGCTTTTCGTAAAAGAGGATGTGATAGTGGGACGAGACATACTTGCGCCTGGTAAAGACCCCAAAACGAAACTTCCAGATACAGTGATTGACCTCTTGTAAGCAGGTCTGTTTCAGGGCATGCAGGATGTGATACAGGTTTGTATAACCGGAGACGATGTAGAGAGAACCTCCCGGGCGCAGTACCCGTTCCGCCTCCCTGATCCAGCGCACCGAAAAATCCGCGTATTCATGGTCAGGAATCTCAACATACCCCGGGATCACGCACCGCTCGTCACGGTTATAATGCTGGTGGAGGGTATCACCACGGATGCCGTACGGCGGGTCGGTGATGATCAGGTCAACTGAATTGTCCTGCAGGTGCTCCCGGGCGCCGCTGATACAGTCTTCATTATAAAAAAGGCCACCGTGCACAATCACCGGTTCCATGGTGCTCCCATCTCTCTGTCAGCGGGCGAAAAAAAAAACACCTGCCATTCACCTGTGGCCCCCCCGGATCTCCTGACGGAACCGGTGGATGATATCGTAGACCATCATCCGGAACTCGATGCCGACCTCCTCCCATGATTTGATGCCATTCTCAAAGTGAGCCATCCGGGGAGTGCCGATGGTCGGGTCTGGTGCCACGGGTGCCGTTCCGTTGGTCATGCCAAAACGGAAGAGCCGGCGGATAATCTCATAGTAGCCGGTGACAAGCACGAGTAAAAAGACTATGGGGATCATGATAAAGGAGATGAACCAGAAAAACTGGAAGAGGTCGCTGCCGGTGATCTGGTCTACCCATTCAAAAATCCGGAGTATGAACGCAATGACAAAGACGCTGCCAATCGCCCGGATGATAGGGGCGGGGAGGTCGAGCGGGAACGGGAAGGCGGTGAAGAGGTCCGCGATTAACAGGATGATCCCGATGATGAGCAGAAGCCAGAAGTTGGCGTTGAGAAGATCGACCCCTGATTGGTAGGTGGGGTTTCCGATATAATACGAGAGGATGTTGGCGAGTACAACGATAATCAGGAACGAGATGATTCCGATCATCCGGGTGACAAAGACCCAGCCAAGTGAACGCTCGGCGAACCACTGCATGATGACCAGTCCTTCATACCTATTGGTGAGCGGCATATAAATCCCTCCCGCACGAGCACAATGCTTTTATAATCCACACCGGTTTGCGCTGCGCCGGCGGATGGTGCTTCCAATCACGGTACCATAACCACCGGCAGGGCACCAGAGTCCATGTGCAGGGAATGCAAAAAAAATGTGATCCGGTGGAGTTCGATGGCGTGGTTCCGGCCATCCTAAATCCGGATACTTTTTACTTTTTGCCGACACCGTAATATTTCCGCAGGAAATCGTAGATCTTCTCTGATTCGATATATCCCTGGTCAAGTTTATGGATGATATCGTTGATTACATGCGCGAGTTTGATGATCTTTTCCGAATACGTGTTCTGCATCAGGTCTGCGGTGCCGATGATGCCCTGGACAGGGTTGCGGATGTGGTCGTTAAGGAGGGCAAACTGCTGCATATTCTTTTCGATCTGCTGGAACGCCTCCATTTTAAGCCGTTCAATGTCATGGCGTTCGGTGATGTCACGTGCAATTGCAAGGACCGCCTTCTGACCAAAATAATCAAAGACACGGGCATTGATTTCCACAGGGATCATCTTCCCGCCCATCGTCCGGTAGCCGGACTCGAACAGCACATATCCATCCGCCCAGAGCCGCCCGGTCAGTGGCAGGGTTCCCTCACCCTCATCCGGTATGATAATGGCCGCGGGCGACATTGCCAGCAGATCCTCCCGTGAATAACCAAGGATGTCGGTTGACGCATCATTTGCCCCGATGATGGATCCGGTAAGGTCCCCCCCGCTGAACCGGTAAATGATGACGGGATCGGTGATGCTGTTGAAGAACAGCCGGTAATTTTCCTCGCTCTGGTTCAGGCGTTGCCGGACCTGTTTCTGGGACATTTCCAGTTCACCGATCATTCCGTTAACGTCATTCCCAAGTTCAGCGATCTCGTCGTCCCCGGATATCGCGATACGAGCAGAAAAATCCCGTTTTTTCCCGATGAAATTCACCCGGGAGCTCAGGCTGGAGATCCTTGATAATATCGTTTTTTCGAGCAAAAGAAGCGTCACAAGCCCGAAGATCAGGCCGGCAGCCATCAAGAGTCCGATAAAATACTGTGTTGTCGATCGTCCCTGGTCATAGATATCACGGACAATGCTGACCCGCAGGATGAGTGCCGGTTCCCCATAAATATCCCGGATCAGCGAATACGTGGCAAGGGTAGTGCTGTTGAGTACCATGGAAGTTGTGGGTGCATCGACCGTCATATATTCAGCCCCTTCGCGCTGGATGAACAAGCCCGGCTGCGATACAAGCCCGGAAACGGCCGTTTTGAAATCCAATGGAAGGGTCGGGTCTTTGTATCCATACAAAACAAGCGGAAGTTGAGCCATCGATGAGAGCCTGGCCACCTCTGTGCTGTCGAGGTATCTCCCCATAAGAATATAGCCGATACTATGGAGCTGCCCGGAATCTGCATAGACGGGACGGATCACAAGCATGAGGGGCCCTTCCGGAAGCTGTTGAATTCCCATGATCCCTGTTGTTGAATTTAATTGTGTCCCGAAAACATTTTTCGATGAGAGAACAGAGCGGAGTTCTTCGGGAATGGACATCTGCCGGTGAGCATTGAGATCGTAACCCTCCCCGGCAATAATCACCCTTGAAGAGTTTGACAGGATAATATAATTGAACTGGAGGCGTTCAAACGTATCAAGGCTCAGCCGTGACCACTGCACGGCAGAAGAAGTGCCGGTCAGGACGCCACGGGTATCATCTCTTGATGCCCAGTCTGCTGCCATTGCATCCAGCGTGTTGATGTCGTTTCCAAGCGCAACGAGGACCCGGTTCGTGTCTTTTTCTGCACTGCGCAATTCGGTATTTGAGAACCCGCCAAGTACGACAATTTCTGATAACACCAACAGGACGAGGAGCAGGCTCAGAAGCGTTATGCAGATAATCGCCAGTGTTTTTTTTCGCAGGTCCACTGCCTGTCTCCTCCCGCAGACGGAATAGTGCGATTAAGATTGTTATGCCGCCAACCAATAAAGGTTCTTTTGGCAGAGGAGCATGAGCCCGGGGTGACCTCCTGCCGATGCACGGGCACATCCTGGTGTAAACCGTTGCCGTTTTTGGACCTGAACTGTCCGGGGTATGTATGGTGCAGGAATGGGGGGGCAGGTGGATGATCCGCTGAACCGTGTTCGTTTCTGCATATTAAATGTAATAATTTATACATTATTCATCAAAAAATTACAACAATGTATAAATATGTACAAATTACACCTCTAAGCCAGTCAGGCAGTGCTTCGCACCGGGAATTCTCTCTGCCCGTGCAACAGGCCGTGCGGAATGGTCCCTACTGTCGAAACACAGATCTCTGGCCAGCATATGGATGGTGATGCCAGTGGAATGGAAATTGCCCCGATGAACAGACCCCTTGAACTGAATCTCAGCATTGATGAATATTGTACCGCAGTGAATACCCAGCCAAAACCGCTGGTCATCCCGTTGTGCGCAGAACTGCCATTGCCGCAGATCTCCCCGCTGGATGTGTACACCACACTGAAAAAAGATCGCGGGTTTCTCCTTGAATCGATTGACGGGAGCGAAAAGATCGCCCGGTACTCCTTTGTCGGTCTCGACCCGTCATGCATCATCACGATTGGCAATTCGGTGGAGATCACCGGTACCGAACCCTTTGTCTCAATCGCGCGGTTCCCCAAAGGAGCAAACGCGGTCGACAACATCCGTTCAATCCTCTCGCGGTTCCATTACGTGAACGTGAAAGCCCCGCGGTTCTTCGGGGGCATGGTCGGGTACTTTGCCTATGATATTGTCAGTTCACTCTTCAGGCAGGTACCGGAGAAGCGCAGCAGTTCCCTGCCGGGGTCCCCACAGGCGCGGTTCATGTTCACCAAGGACTGCGTCGTCTTTGACCACCGGGACCAGAAGCTCTTCCTGTTCAGCAGCCCGTTTCTGACCTACGATTCCGATCCATCCGCAGAATACCAATCCTGCACTGATACGATCACCCTGCTTGCAGACCGCATCGCTGCCCTCGCAGAGCACCAGCCTTTTTCTCCAAAGGGGCAGGTGAAGCAACGGGACGACCCGGTGCACTTTCACGAAGTGACACAAAAAGAGGCGTTCCAACAGGCCGTGGAATGTGTGAAGGAGCACATCGCTTCGGGCGACATCTTCCAGGCCGTGATCTCGCGGTGCCTTGAATGCCCCGTCAAAGGGGACCCTTTCCTGCTCTATGAGTCACTGCGGGAGATCAACCCAAGCCCGTACATGTATTACCTCGATTTTGGCGATGAGCAGGTGATCGGGGCGAGCCCGGAGATGCTCATACGCGTCGAAAAACGGCGCGTGACGACCGTGCCGATTGCCGGCACGCGCCCGCGGGGGAAGACCCCGCAGGAGGACGTGGAGCTTGAAAAGGATCTCCTCTCCGATGAAAAAGAGCGTGCCGAACACACGATGCTGGTGGATCTCGCCCGGAATGACGTCGGGAGGGTGTGCCGGTTCGGGTCCGTGCAGGTCGGCGAGTTCATGGGGATCGAAAAATTCTCCCACGTCCAGCACATCGTCTCGACCGTGAGCGGCGTACTGAGGGATCACCTCGATGCGTACGATGCCCTGAAGTCCTGTTTTCCCGCAGGTACCGTCTCGGGCGCCCCGAAGATCCGCGCCATGCAGATCATCGGGGAGCAGGAGCAAGAACCCCGCGGCCTCTACGCAGGTGCGGTCGGGTATATCGGCTTTGACCGGAGCCTCGAGTTCGCGATTGCCATCCGCACGATCATCGTGAACGCCGGGCGTGCACGGATCCAGGTCGGTGCCGGTATTGTCGCGGATTCAGTGCCCGAGAACGAGTGGCAGGAGACCGAGAGCAAGGCAGCAGCCATGAAGCGGGCGATCGAGCGTGCCGGGGTGGCCTCATGAACGTCCTGATCGTCGACTGTTACGACAGCTTCACCTACAACCTTGAGCAGCAGGTGGGCAGGCTGGGCAAAAACCCTGTCGTCATGACCTGCGATACGCCGCTTGAACATCTGCAGAGGACCGGATGCAGCCGGATTATCCTCTCGCCGGGGCCCGGAAGGCCGGAGGACTCCGGTGTCTGCCTTGAGGTGCTGGAAAGTATGAGCAGGACAATCCCGACGCTGGGAGTCTGCCTCGGGCACCAGGCAATATGCACGGTGTTTGGCGGAAACGTCGTCCGTGCAGAGCACCTGATGCACGGCAAGACCTCATCGATCCGGCACGACGGCCAGGGCATTTTTTCAGGTGTGCCAATGCCGTTTGAAGCGACCCGGTACCACTCGCTCGTTGCAGACCGCGGCTCGCTCCCACAAGAACTCGTCGTCTCGGCGGTGTGCGACAAAGACGGCTGCGTGATGGGGGTGCGGCATACCCGCTATCCCATTGAAGGCGTCCAGTTCCACCCGGAGAGCATCCTGTCCCCGGAGGGGGACCGTATCATGGAAAATTTCCTGCACAGGACCCCGGTGAGACCATGATCAGGGCAGCGATTGCCAGTCTGGTGGAGGGCAGGCACCTTTCTAGGGAAGAGGCGGCCGGCGTCATGAATGCGATTATGAGGGGGGAGGCGACCCAGGCGCAGATCGGGAGCTTCCTGACCGGGCTGCGCATGAAAGGTGAGACTCCCGGAGAAATTGCTGCATTCGCCGGTGTCCTGCGGGAGCATGCGATCACGGTACGCCCGGATGTGCCCGGCATGCTCGTCGATACGTGCGGTACCGGGGGGGATGGTGCACAGACATTCAACATCAGCACTGCCGCTGCGTTCGTTGCTGCGGGTGCCGGTGTCCCGGTCGTCAAACACGGGAACCGCGGGGTCTCGAGCCGGTGCGGCTCGGCCGATGTCCTCGCATATCTCGGGGTCAGCCTTTCGGTCGACCCCCGGATCCAGGCCCGGATCGTGGAACAGGTCGGGATCTCGTTCTTCTTTGCCCCCGCCCACCACCCGGCGATGCGCCACGTCATGGCGGCACGGCAGGAGATCGGGTGCCGCACGGTCTTCAACCTGCTCGGCCCGCTCGCCAATCCCGCAGGGGCACAGGCCCAGCTGCTCGGGGTCTACCATCCCGCCCTCACCGGCACGATGGCAGAGGTGCTGCGGGAGCTGGGGCTGTCACGCGCCATGGTCGTGCACGGCTGCGGGCTTGATGAGATGACAACGACCGGAGAGACCATTGTTTCGGAGCTGGGTGGCGGTGTGATCCACAGGTACACGATCACGCCTGAACAGTATGGCATTGCACGCGCAAAGAGCTCCGATCTTATGGGAGGCGATCCGGCGACGAACGCCCGGATCCTGTCTGACGTGCTCGGGGGCGAAAGGGGCGCTGCGCGGGACATTGTCCTGCTGAATGCAGGGGCGGCGGTCTATGTCGGGGGTAAAGCCCGTGACCTCCGGGACGGGATCGTGCGGGCAACCGCCTCCATCGATACCGGTGCTGCGCTCGAAAAACTCCATGCGTTGATCGGGGCGACCCGGGGTGCCGCATGATGCTTGATTCGATCATCAGCGAAACAAGGAAGCGTGTCGACAGGCTCCCGGCATCGTTTCCGGAGAATCCCCGGAACACGCACGCAAGCCTTTCCCATGCAATCCGTTCCGCCAGAGGCAAAAACGCTGTTATCGCCGAGCTGAAATGCGCTTCGCCGACCCGCGGCACCATCCGCGGTAATGTCGATATCCCGTCCATGGCGCAGGCGTTCGTATCCGCAGGGTGCGTCGCCCTCTCCGTCCTGACCGAACCGCATTTTTTTTCCGGGTCGGTACGGGATATCCCTCTTGTCAAGGATGTCGTCGGGGTCCCGGTTCTGCGAAAGGACTTCATTATCGACCGGCGCCAGATCGCAGAGACCCGGGCACTCGGGGCGGATGCCGTGCTCCTGATCGCCGCAGTCCTTGGCGGGCGGCTTCCGGAGTTCGTCGATGATGCCCGTGACGAGGGGCTTGAACCGTTCGTCGAGGTCCACACCCTGGCCGATGTGGAGATCGCACGCTCCACCCGTGCGGATATCATCGGCATCAACAACCGCGACCTTTCCACGCTTGCTGTCGACCTCGCAACAACGCGTATCCTCTCACCGCTCGTCCGTTCCACCGGAAGGATCGTGGTCTGTGAGAGTGGTGTTACGTCAGCTGAAGACGTGCGGAACCTGCGGCCGTTCTGTGACGCGTTCCTGATCGGGACGTCGATCATGGCCCACGATACGCCTGAAAAAAAACTGGAGGAACTTGTATGCGCATAAAGATCTGCGGGATCACCAGCGTGGATGACGCACTCGCTGCCCAGAACGCGGGTGCAGATGCCATCGGCGTGGTCATGTACAGCCATTCGAAACGTTCGGTGTCAAAGAAGAGGGCAGAAGAGATCTTTGCCGCGCTGGACCCCTTTACCGCAACCGTCGCCGTGAGCCATACAAGCGATCCGCGGGAACTTGCGGATATGCTGACACTCCGCCCGACGGCAGTCCAGATCTCGCACCCGTTCCCTGTTCCGGAAAAAACGGGTGTCAAGGTGCTGCGGGTGGCGGCAAAGGGCCAGCCTCTCCCGGAGGACTGTGACGCGATCGTCATCGACGAGAGCCGGGGCGAGGGGAAGAGGTTCGACCTCGCGTTCGCCCGCGACGTGGTGCGAAGGTCGCGGGTGCCGGTCATCCTTGCCGGCGGGCTTACACCGGAGAATGTTTTTGAAGCCGCTTCCCGCGTGCGCCCCTACGCCGTGGACGTGGCATCGGGCGTCGAAACGTATCCAGGCGTGAAAGACAACGAAAAGATGCAGGCGTTCGTTGTGGCCTGCCGCGGGGTGTGACGTGGGGGCAAAGGGACGGTTCGGCACGTACGGCGGGCAGTATGTATCAGAGACGCTGATGAGCGCATTACTTGAACTGGAGGAGGCCTACTCCGGGATCCGTAACAACCCCGGGTTCACCCGTGAGCTCGACGCGTACCAGAGGGACTATGCAGGACGCCCGACGCCGCTCACCTTCTGCGAAAATGCCTCGCGCGAGCTCGGGTGCCGGCTCTACCTGAAACGCGAGGACCTCGTGCACGGCGGGTCACACAAGCTGAACAACACGCTGGGCCAGGCGCTGCTGGCACGGCAGATGGGCAGGAAGCGGCTGATCGCCGAGACCGGCGCCGGCCAGCACGGTGTCGCGGCCGCGATCGCAGGGGCGGTGCTCGGGCTGCCGGTCGAAGTGTACATGGGCGAGGCCGACACGCAGCGGCAGGCGCTCAATGTCTTCCGCATGGAACTGATGGGTGCGACGGTGATCCCCGTGAAATCCGGCACACGGACGCTCAAGGACGCCATCAACGAGGCGCTCCGTGACTGGGTGGAAAACGTGCAGGACACCCACTATCTCATCGGCTCGGTGGTCGGGCCGCACCCGTACCCGCTGATGGTGCGTGATTTCCAGTCAGTCATCGGGAGAGAGACGCGGGAGCAGGTGCAGAAAAAGGAGGGCCGGCTGCCCGATGCCATCGTCGCGTGCGTCGGCGGCGGCTCGAACGCAATCGGCATCTTCCACCCGTTCCTTTCTGATGACGTCGATCTCATCGGTGTGGAGGCAGCCGGCAAAGGGATCGGGACCGGGGAGCATTCCGCTTCGCTCTGCGCCGGTGAGCCGGGAGTGCTCCACGGTGCCCTCTCCTACCTCCTGCAGGACCGCGACGGGCAGGTGCTCCCCACCCACAGCATTGCCGCTGGCCTCGACTACCCGGGTGTCGGGCCCGAGCACGCGATGCTCAGGGACTCCACCCGCGTTGAGTACCACACTGCCGTGGATCACGACGTTCTGGAGGCATTCAGGTTCCTTTCCCGGATGGAGGGGATCATCCCGGCGCTCGAATCTGCGCACGCGGTCGCGTATGTCATGAAGAACGCAGACCGGTTCGGGAGGGGCGACGTTGTGGTGATCAACCTCTCCGGCCGTGGTGACAAGGACGTGGCGGAAGTGGCAAAGATGCAGGGGTGCGCCTGATGGGACGGATTGCCGGAGTGTTCAAGGGACGCAGCTCCACCGCACTCATTGGTTTTACCGTAGCAGGGGATCCGGACAAAGATACATGCGTCCGGATCGCACGGGCGCTCATCCATGCCGGCACGGATATCCTCGAACTCGGTGTGCCGTTTTCGGACCCGGTGGCCGACGGCCCCACCATCCAGCGGGCGGGAGACCGTGCACTTGCTGCGGGCACAACGCCGGACACGGTCTTTGCGATCGTGCGCGACGTGAGGGGACACAGCGATGTCCCCATCGTCCTGCTCACGTATTTCAACACCGTGTTCCGGCGGGGGATAGAAAAATTCTACCGCGATGCCTGTGCCGCCGGCGTCGACGGGATCCTGATCGCCGATATGCCCGTGGAAGAATCCGGTGAGGTGCTGGTGGCTGCAAAAAAGAACGCGATTGACCAGATCCTGCTTGTCGCCCGGACCACCAGCGATGAGCGGTTGCGCACGATCGCTGCGAATGCCGGCGGGTTTTTGTACCTTGTGTCGGTGCTGGGCGTCACCGGCGCCCGGTCCGGTGTGCCGCAGGCCGCCTTTGACCTCGTCCGGCGCGCAAAAGCTGTTACCGATCTCCCGGTAGCGCTGGGCTTTGGGATCTCGACGCCGGACCAGGTGGCATCCTGCGCAGCACACGGGGCCGACGGGGTGATTGTGGGCAGTGCGATCGTGGATCTTGTTGAACAGAATTTAAAGGATCATGCGATGATGCTGCACCGGCTGGAGGGGTACATCGCTTCACTGCGTGCAGCGCTGCAGGAGCCTTCCGGTGAGCGGTAACCTGCGCCTCTTCCATCCATTTTTTTGGATTGGAGGATTTTTTTTGCACCAGTTGTCCGGGATCGAGTACCAGGGCATCAAAACGGCTGTCTCGCACGGGACTTTTGATCGATATCGGTGACAGCATCCTTGTCTGCACCTCCACCCGGCACCAGAGCAATGAATTATAAAATGGCAATCCCTGAATACATTAGTGGGTTGTTCTGATTATGGATATTCATGACCGGCAATCCCCCTGTGCGGCAGATGCACTCTTTGGCATAAGAAAAATTACTGTCAGGGGAAAATCTGTCGGTATCGCACGGCTCTACGACACGATCACCGAAGTGCAGGCATGGCAGCTTACCAGTGATGAGGAGATCAAAGCAGCGCTCCTTGACTTCGTATCCCGTCATAATTATGTTCCCGATGCACTCCGTGCTGAGTATGCACAGGCGCTGCTTTCAGAGTACAATGCAAAGGAATGCAGGCCGGGGGGGTGAGAGACCCGTGACAGAAAGAAAGAAAGTACTCTTCGTATGTACCGCAAATGCCGCCCGCTCACAGATGGCCGAGGGCTACCTACGGGAACGGTATGGCGGGCGGTACGAGGTATTTTCCGCCGGTACCCGCAAGGCACAGGTCAGCAGCCGTGGGATCACCGCCATGAAGGAGATCGGGATTGACATCACGCACCACCGCTCAAAGACACTGGACGAAGTTGCAGGCATGTCGTTTGATATCGCCGTGACCCTGTGTGACCGTGCCCGCGGGATCTGTCCGGTCATCCCCAATGCAGCACGGACCATCCACAAGGGGTTTGATGACCCGCACCTGATCCCCGGGACCGATGAGGACGTGCTCAACGGGTACCGCCGCGTCCGGGACGAGATTGCAGGTTGGATCGACGAGATGTTCGGGAAAAAACCGTAAAAATCGGCTCTGTAGAAATCCCTGATCAAACATGACGAGATGAAGGAGATGCTGAATCGGGTTTCGATAGATATCGCAAAGGGGGCTGTCTGCCGTGACATCATGTCAAGGCAGACTCGAAGAAAATTATCCGAAGGATAATTTTGGGAGTGCCGCAGTGGCGGGTAATATCAGATCGAAGATATCCTGATGGATATCTTCTCTAGTTTACCCTTCCCTGCGGGAACGGCAGATCAATCGAAACCATTGATATGGTTTCTCCAATCAATCCTCGCTTTCCAGCGACGATTTATTCCACCAAGAACGTTATTGTTGTAGATGTTTTCTACAGAGCCTAAAAATCCCTACTTCTCCTCGCTCTGCTGTGCCGGGCAGAAGTTGCAGATCGAATGCGGGACTTCTTTTTCCTTGTCCCGGATCAGGCAGTAATATTCCCTGCCGCGTTTTTCAACGGTATACCCGCCCGGGAACGGCATGCCGACAGGGTGGCCCGGCTCGTCAAGCACAAACATGGAAAACGCCGAGATCAGGTAGTAAAAGAGCCGGTTTCTCGGCTGGCGGAGGTGCGGGTTGCGCTCGTTTACGTCGTCCCACGCAAAACATCCCAAGGGCACCATATCACAGAACGCAGAAAAGGTCTTTTGATCACTCACGGGATCTGGCATCCGCTCAAATTCCCCCCCACGGTCCATCGCGATGAGCCGGTGGTGGGCTCCGAAGAGCTGCCCGAGGAAATAGGGGCGGATCCTCTCCTTATAGGGGGAGGGGAGCTTGTCGATCTCATTGTTCAGCCGCCCCCCGATCACCTGGAGCTCGAAGAGCGAGTAGGTCAGGACTTCGCGGGCGACGAGCGTACCGAGCTCCCCCCGGCTCCGTGCAATCCGGAACCGGTCTGCGATCGACCGGATCGTCGATAAGTCCTCTGAAAACTCCTCCATGAGCCCTGCTGCCGCAGGCTGCGCTGCCATACCCTCTCCTCCTTTCTGTACATAGCGTACCGGATATGACATAGTTTATGATGATCACCAAACGGATTCCAAAACGATGGCGGGGGTCCGGATTCAGGCGCTGTCCTGCATGCCCTGCACGAACCAGCCCTGCCCCCTCCTTTGCCTGTAATCGCTGTACAAACAATAAGGTTCATGGCTTTCAATCACGTTCATTGAGATGAGACATGCGGGGGGAGCATGAGCCGCAGAAAAAAACAGAGGGATATCTTTGCCGAGTCGCTCGCACTCCATGAAAAGTTCCATGGGAAGATCGAGGTCCACTCCAAGGTGCCCCTGACGACCCGCCGTGACCTTTCCCTCGCCTACACGCCGGGGGTCGGGGCGGTATGCAAGGCGATCGACAAGGACAAAAACCTCGCCTACCGGTACACGCTCAAGGCGAACACGATTGCAATTGTAACCGACGGCTCCCGTGTCCTGTCGCTGGGAAATATCGGGGGATATGCCGCGATCCCGGTCATGGAGGGAAAAGCCCTGCTCTTCAAGAAACTCGCCGACATCGATGCGTTCCCGCTCTGCTTCGAGAGTTACCATACCGAGTTTGCCGACGAGATCAAAAACATTGCGCCGGTCTTTGGCGGGATCGCGCTCGAGGACATCGCGGCGCCAAAGTGCTTCGAACTCGAGGAGGCGTTGCAGGGGATCGGCATCCCGGTCATGCACGATGACCAGCACGGGACTGCCATTGTTGTGCTTGCCGCGCTCCTGAACGCCTGCCGGGTGACAAAGAAGCGGTTCGAGGAGTTAAACATCGTTGTCAGCGGGGCCGGCGCTGCCGGGTTTGCAATCACCCGCATGCTCGCCGGGATCGGGTACGACCCTGACCTGTTCCCGCAGGTGAACGATATCATTGTCTGCGACTCGCAGGGGATCATCCACCGGCACCGCGAGGGCCTGTACGGCAATAAATACAAGTTCATCATGGCGGAGGAGACGAACAAGGCAGGCCGGACGGGCACCCTTGCCGATGCGATGCAGGGGGCAGATGTCTGCATCGGTGTCTCGGTGCCGGACATTATCACGCAGAAGATGGTCCGGTCGATGAACCGGGACCCGGTCATCTTTGCCCTCGCAAACCCGTCGCCCGAGATCCACCCCCATGATGCACTGCTCGCGGGAGCGGCGGTTGTCGGGACGGGGCGGGGCGAGTTCCCCAACCAGATCAACTACGCTCTCGCGTTCCCCGGTATCTTCCGGGGGGCGCTGGACGTCTGCGCTACACGGATCTCTGACGAGATGAAGCTGGCGGCTGCACACGCTATCGCCGATTATGTCAGACGCCCACGCAAAGACCGGATCCTGCCCCGGGTCCTCAACCGCGATGTGGTGAAAGCCGTGGCACGGGCGGTCCGTGAAGCGGCGATCAAAAGCGGGTGTGCCCGGACGATTTGAAAAAAAAATTTAGTCCGGCGCAATCAGCCGTTCTTTTTTTGCAGGCACCCCCACTCACGCCTGTTCCTGAACTGCCGGTCCCGTTATTTAACTTCGTTTTCGAAATCAATATCAGCATGCACGATGATCACCTCTTATCAGAAAACGACGTATTTTGGTCTCTGAAATGAGGTGACAACACATGGCTGAAGAAAAGAAGGGTCTTGTTCAGGAATTTATGGATTTCCTTATGAAATACCAGGTCATTGGCCTTGCTGTAGCGTTTATTATCGGTGCAGCAGCGACAAAAATGGTGACGGCTTGTGTAGCTGATATCATCATGCCGGTCATTGCGGTGCTCATTCCCGGAGGGGACTGGAGGACTTCGGTCCTTCAGCTGGGCCCGGTAAAATTGCTTGTGGGTGATTTTGTTGGTGCTATCATCGATTTTGTCATCATTGCACTGGTTGTGTTCCTTATTGTCAAATATATGATGAGAGGGGACACATCCAAAAAGATCTAATCTTTTTTCAGGAGTTTAACTCCTGCATTTTGCAGGGTATCTGATCCAATGTCAGTCGGAATTGTTCCCGGATTTACGTTATTTCGGAACAGGAAAGATGCGGACCAATCATGAGCCGGGAAAAGTTATGATGGTATATTTCTGGTGTTCGACGAGTCACCGGTATACACTGCTGATAATTCCGAAGTTGCCTTCCCTGGGGACAAGACGCATACAGAAGAAATTACCAGGACAACCATCGCGATGATGTTGCCCATAAAAGCCAATGGAGGTTTCCCGGGTTGGTGGGCTTATGCGACCGTGTCCCAGAAAGCGGTGAGTGCATTCCAGATGTTTTTGTGCAATTGCCTGATCATCATCTGAGATTTTTTGCCCCCGTTGTGCGGATCGCCCGAATTCCCGCGTTCATAGAGCGAGCGGTTCACCTCGATCTGGACCCACGGCACGCCCTTGTGCCAGTAGTGGGCGTTTACGATGAAGCCCCCGGAGAACGGGTTATTGATGGCAACCTCACGCCCGAGGGAAAATTCGTCCCGGAATGCAGCGGCGAGCGCCCCGATCCATGCCGCCGGGCACGTGGCGACACTCCCTTTCCGTGCCCTGCCGTGCCGGTCGCCGTTGTTGCCAAGGCAGATCAGGGGGCGGGGTTTCCCGGCGTCAGTCTGCCCACAGGAACCGACGGGGAGCATGGAGTGGCAGTCAAACGCGACCTTCACGATGTGGTGATCGATCAGCTCGTCCACCCGCTGGTGGTACGGGAAATAATAGGTCATCAGGAGCCGGTGGACGAGCGCCATGTCCGGGAACTGCCCCTCGCAATAGACATCCTTCCCGTCGATCGTCCGGACCTTGATGATGCCGTCCGGGTCCTTTCCCGGAAGCGGGAGCGGGGGGCGGTTCAGGTCAACAACCATGCGGGAGATGGGCGTGTCGATGAATGCACCGACGCATTTTTTGAAATTGAAGATCGTTCTGGTTGCAGGGTCGCAGTAATAGAGAAGCTCCTCCTCTGAAAGGCTGATCCGCCCGCGGACTTCGGGCGGGATCTCCACACCCCCGTGGGGGACCGAGACCAGGAACGGATACCTCTTTTCTGGCATGCTACCGTAGTGATGGTACGACGCGGGATTGTGTTAAGATTGCGGTGAACGGAACCAGAATTCGGGTATGCAGGTATATTTTTTAAAATTCTGGTACGCAGGCATGGCAGGCCGGGCGTGGTGGTACCCGGAACGGGGATACAATCGTAAAAACCGATACATGTCAAAAATTACGTTTTGTTATTTTTTCCTTTTCATTGCAATGATCATAGCCGGGAGTGCAACGGACGGATAACCGGATCATTTAGCGCATGTCCTGCATCTGCTTTTGGCTGATCAGCCATTGAAGATCACCGGACGGGCGGTCTTTGAATGAATAATTCCGGATTTTTGCGAGGCCACCTTTTGTCAGGATGATGGAGGCGTTATCATGCCCTGAAATGATTCTGCTCACGAGCATTGAGAGCATCGGTTCGTGCCCGATGATAAGAACCGTTGCCTCTTCACCGATCTGTGATGCATGGTAGCATACCGTCTCGGGATCGCCACCGGGTGAGAGTTCATCCCAGATGGTGAGCCGATCTTTTTGGCCAAGCAACCTTGCAATAATCTCTGCAGTCTCATGAGCCCGTACGAGTGGGCTTGTGGCAATGACATCAAACCTGTATTTTTTTGTTTTCATCCAGCGTGCCACTTTTTTAATCTCATCCTTCCCATCACCCGTGAGCGCCCGTGCTGCGTCATCCGCCTCACCTGATGACTCCGCCGCTTTTCCATGCCGGAGAATGAAGAGATCCATACAAAAGACAACTCGCTCATGGGATATGAGGATTGTTATCGCACCGGGTATCATCCGTTTCCTCCCGCACACAAATCAATTGTCCGAATGCCGGTGCAGGAACTGCAGAATAATGATGCAACCGCTGAGAGATGGTAAAAGAAAGGATCGACTGCACAAAAAATTCCCGAACCTAGCTGATTTTTTTTACTGTTTTTTAAAAAGGATCCCGCAATGCCACGGACTTTTCACCGGTGGTTGGGATAGAATCCCGTACAACCTTTCGGGCAGGGGACTTTGGCGCCGTTTGGATGGATGATGCTTCCTGTGCCGTAACAAAGCGTACATATTTTTTTCTTTGGCTTTTTTTCAGGATCGGGCATGCATCACAACAGCAGAAAGATTGTGCTATCCATCAATATAAAAACAATTGTTGCGATCTGTCATTCCGTGACCTTGTTCATCCCCTACACGCCGTCCGCATTTTTTTCTCTGCCGTGGCACATGCCGCGGGGTTGTGATCGAAAAACCGGGAAAGGTGGCAGGTTGGTACGATCGATAGGTTTTTTTCCGTCGCCTGCCATAGATCATGCCCCGCAAGAAAGGGGGTGACCCGATGACAAAAAAACGTATTGAGACCGGGACATGCGAAGGAGACGCGCTCGGGTTTTGTGCAGATCTTTTCTCCGGGTGGCTTGAGCTCTACGAAGACTGCAGGCTGTACCTCTACTGCCTCATTTCCCTGTATAAGAACGAGGGCAATACCCAGAACCTGATCAGGCGATGGATCAGCGACGGCTATGATGTCCGCATCGTCAAGCCGTCGACCGTCATGCAGCACATCCTGTGCAAGTTTTCCTTTGAACAGTTCCACGAGTACCTCCCCGACCACTACGACGACGAGGTCGAGGTCTGGCGCCGGCGGTTTATCCCATACGCTACAAAATACATCAGTCATCCGGCAAGCCGGGTGGACTCGGGGTAAGAGGAATTTTTTTTGGTTTTTTCCGGAACACATCCTTCTTCTCATTCGTGAGCCGATCGATTGAGTTGGCTAAATTCTGTTCCACATGGAACATAATTGTGCCAATCCGATACAATGGTAGTGGTCAAAGGAAGGGGATCAGGAGCCGAAGGAAAAAACCTGTCTGGAAGAAGATGATTAAGATTGTTGTAAGGACGTCGGCAAAGGGAGAGAAAAGGGAGGAGCAGGGGATCTTTCCCCTGCCCCTGCTGACTTCACACTTGTTTTTCCTTAGTACCCGGCCATGAATCGAGCACCCGGTCCCGGATCACGAGTAATCCGGGGATGATCATGTACGCCAGGATTCCGGCGCCAACGAATACGAGTGTTATCTGCACGTCGGTTTCCATGTTTTTTACCTCCATTCGAAGATTACATCTTCTCAAGTCTCACCACCGAAGGGTTCACCTCATCGAAGAACTTCGTTCTTCTCGAATTTCGTTGCGTTGAAGACTATTGTCTTCTCCACACTCATTACTCCGTAACTCGTGTCCATGCAACTCACCTCATCGAAGAACTTCGTTCTTCTCGAATTTCGTTGCGTTGAAGACTATTGTCTTCTCCACACTCATTACTCCGTAACTCGTGTCCATGCAACTCACCTCATCGAAGAACTTCGTTCTCCTCGAATCTCATGC
>CAIULN010000096.1 GCA_903900025.1 uncultured Methanomicrobiales archaeon
CCAGCAGGTGAAAGCCCTCTATAATTTCGGCTTTTCGACCGGCATTGCGTTCCAGATCCAGGACGACCTCATCGACCTCCTCACGCCGCCCGAGGAGAGCGGGAAAGACCGTGCTTCTGATATCAGGGAAGGCAAACAGACGCTGATCATGATCAAGGCACGGGAGAAGGGCATTGACCTTCTGAAATATAAGCACAACCTCAATGACGCCGACATCGACGCGGTGATCGGGGAGCTTGATGATGCCGGTGTGATCGCCGCCGTGAAAAAGAAGGCGGGGGACCTTGTGGCAGACAGCAACAAACACCTCTCCATACTCCCGCCCTCAAAGGAGCGGGCGCTCCTGATGGATATCGGCAAATTCTTTGTGACCCGGAGCCATTAGGATGCCGGGGGATGACCCAAGAGAAGCCCTCTTTCTCTGTGCGCTCCAGAACGCGGTAAAGCATGGCGGAGTGCCGCAGACCGGCGCGGTTATTGGCATGGTGATGGGCGCCCATCCGCACCTCCGCTCCCGGGCAAAGGAGGTCGCTTTGCTCGCAAAAGAAGCTGTTGCGCAGGTTGCTGCCCTGTCCCCTGATGAAAGGGTGGCAACGCTGCAGGCGCGTGCCCCGGAAATGTACGGGGCGATCTTTGCGACGCACGAGCACCGGAAGGTACTCCCCGAGCTCGAAGGGGCGGCCGGTGGTGTGGTGATGAGGTTTGCCCCCAACCCCTCAGGACCCCTCCATATCGGGCATGCCCGTGCGGCCGTGCTGAACGATGCATACGTGAAGCAGTACGGCGGCACGTATATCCTCCGCATCGAAGACACGGACCCAAAGCGTGTTGACCCTGACGCATACGAGACGGTCAGGGAGGATATCCGCTGGCTTGGGCTGGGGATTACCGAGACCGTGACCCAGAGCGAGCGGCTGCCCCTCTATTACGATCTCTGCAGACAGTTAATCCAGCGTGGCGGCGCGTATGTCTGCACCTGTGACACCGAGCGCTTCAAAGAGTTAAAGATGGCAAAGACTGCCTGCCCGTGCCGCGACCAGCCGGTCGAAAAGAACCTTGATTTATGGGCAAAGATGCTCGACCATCGCTTTGCCGAGGGCGAGGCAACGGTGCGGATCAGGACCGATCTCAACCACCCCGACCCGGCAATGCGCGACTTTCCCGCGTTCCGGATCCTCGATTCACCGCCTCACCCGAAAGTAAAGGCGCATGTCTACCCGCTCATGAACTTCTCGGTGGTCGCTGATGACCACCTGCTTGGCGTGACGCACGTGATCCGGGGCAAGGACCACATCGCCAACACCCGCAGGCAGCGCTTTATCTACGACCATTTCGGCTGGAAGGTGCCGGTGTACCGGCACTACGGCAGGATGGGGATCGAAGGTGTCGTCCTGTCAACTTCGCAGATGCGGAACGGCATCAGGGAGGGGACGTACACCGGCTGGGACGATATCCGGCTTGGAACCCTGCGGGCGCTTGCCCGCCGCGGCATACGGCCCGAAGCCGTGAAGAACGCGGTGCTTGCAATCGGTATCGGTGAGACGGACATCTCATTTTCGTGGGACAACCTGTACTCTGAGAACCGCAAGCTGGTCGACCCGGTGGCGAACCGGTACTTCTTTGTTCCCGATCCCATCGAACTTCACATCAGCGGAGCCCAATCCCGCACCGCACATGCACTGCTCCACCCAGCTGATGAGAAGCGGGGCGTGCGGACACTCCCTTTCACCGGATCCGTAGTCCTTCCTGCGGCAGAACTGGCTGACAGGAGCAGGTCCTTAATCCGGCTCAAAGACCTGTTCAATGTCTCGGTGGAGCACGACCACGCCCACCCGCACCTTACATATACCGGCGACTCCCTTGCTGATGCCCGTGCAGCAAAGGCCCCCATCGTCCAGTGGCTGCCGGCCGATTGCCAGACACCCTGCACGCTGCGGACACCGGACGGTGATATCCGGGGTGTGTGCGAGCCGGTCGTAAAAACCGAACTGGGAAAGGTCGTGCAGTTCGAGCGTGTCGGGTTTGCCAAGATCGATGCGATCTCGGATGACGGCGTGATGGCCTATTTCACGCATAAGTAATTAAAAGAATTTTCTGGCTGGTATGAAAATTCCTTTAGAATTTTCAACAGCTTTCTATGTCGGATAACGACATAGCCCGCTCTGTTGAAATCCAGATCTTTCAATTTAACAAAAATTCCTTTTCTGAATTTTAATTCGGGTGAATATTACTGAAGAAGAAGGATGGCAGGAGGATCGTCCTCCTGCCCTTTTTTGTTCATATCGCATTACTTTGGGTTGTTCCCTCCATTGCCTCGATCTTCCATGTGATCGAGGACCCGGTCCCACATAACGAGGAGGCCGGGGATGATCACGTAGGCGAGCACTCCTGCTCCTACGAAGATCACAGTGATGAGAATTTCATTCTCCATGGTCATCCCCTCCGGGTCTGACCAGCTGCGATCTTCTCCACCTCGCATCCGGAGATGCTCGGTCCCAGGAACGCTGCCATGATGAGGATCTCGTTGTCCATGCCTCATCACCTCATGCGAGCTGCGGCTTGGTGTCCGCCCAGGTCTCGACCTTTGCGAGGATCGCGTCGTCCGAGTAGGACTGGACCGTGACCCGGTCGCGGCTGAACGTGACATTGTACAGCTCACCGTTCGGGTCATGGCACCGGATCGTTACGGAGAACGAGTCGTTCTCTGTGTCATGGACCGGTGTGCCCGCGTGGGCTGCGGTCAGGTTTGCTGCCGCAAGCAGGGCTGTCGCACCCGCATTGTAGCCGGCGATGCTGTTGAACCGGTGGGAACCGATCCCGGTGGTTCCTGCTGTAGTGGGGTTCTGGTACACGAGCCGTGCCGTGTATGCTTCCCGGCTCTTCTCCACGCCGGGGTGGTTTGTTCCTGCGGTCATGTATGCCACGCACCCGAACGGGTTGGTGGTGATGACCGACTGTACGATACCATCGAACGTCGTGACGTCCGATATCGGGGCCGCGAGTGTGCGGACCGCGTTCTTTGTTTCGTTGCTTTGTACGAAATTTGCCATTTTCTTTTACCTCCTTTTTAGTCCTTTGAAAGAGGTTCGTCAGAATCCGGGATGGGAGAAGGGTGACTCCGCCATCCTTCACCTTCCGAGGGGTTTTCAGAAACCTCTTTCTCTCTGATGTCCGTAGTGGTTCTGCAGAACCACGAGGACGAGAAGAATTCGTCAGAATTCTTCGCTGTCGCCGGGGCCCCTTTGACATATACATATACGACGTCGGGAGGCATCTGCGTTGATTATGAAATATTTCTAGAGGAAAACTGGGTTTTATTAGTTGCCGGATTGCTGGACGGGGCTTTGCCTGCGGGATTTGGGAAGGAACAAAAAAGCTGGGGGTATAGTGCGGCTGAATATTAATTGAACCGCAACAAATAACGCTTCAGCATTTATAAAAAACATATATTATCGACCTTGGTCTGAGCGTCAATGACTGAAGAGAGCGAGAAGACAACACGAAAAACGCGGATCGATCCTCTCTTGAAAGCTGCCGGATGGAGTGTCGCCCTTTACAAAGAGGGGATAGATCTCGCCGATTATAATAAATACGCTCTCGAAGAATATCCGACTGCAAACGGCCCCGCCGATTACGCCCTCTGTGTTGATGGGAAAATTCTCGCGGTCGTTGAAGCAAAAAAGATCTCGCTCGGTCCGCAAAACGTTCTCACTCAGGCTGAACGTTACGCGACAGGTATTACCAACAGCAGGTATAATTTTTCCGGATTCCGCGTTCCGTTCCTTTACTCAACAAATGGTGAGATCATCTGGTATCACGATGTCCGCAATCCTTTGAACCGGTCTCGGCAGATCGCCAAATTCCATACTCCCAATGCACTTCTTGAACGCCTCCGGGAGAATTTTGAAGCTGCCTGCGAGCGGCTTTCTGACTGGGACAATTGTCATCCAATGATCCGTCCCTACCAGGCAGAAGCGAATGCAGCGATTGAACAGAGCATAAGAGACAGGAAACGTCAGATGCTTGTTGCCATGGCGACCGGCACCGGCAAGACCTACGTCATGGTGAACCAGGTTTACCGGCTGATGGAGGCAAAGGTAGCAAAGCGAATTCTCTTCCTTGTTGATCGCCGGGCTCTTGCTGCACAAGCTGTGAAGGCATTCGCATCCTTTGAGGCGAAGCCGGGACTGAAGTTTGACAAGGTGTACGAAGTCTACAGCCAGCGGTTCTTCCGTGAGGATTTTGAAGAGGAGGACAAGTTCGATCCCAAAGTGCTCCCTTCTAATTATCTGCTGGATCCCAAACCGGGCCACGCTTTCGTGTATGTGTGCACGATCCAGCGGATGACCATCAACCTCTTCGGACGTTCTATGGCATTTGGTCCCAGGGATGAACCGATCGACGAGGATGCCGAACAGATGGATATTCCGGTCCATGCCTTCGATCTTATCGTTGCTGATGAATGTCACCGGGGATATTCAGCTGAGGAACAATCGGTGTGGCGCAGAACGCTGGACCATTTCGATGCGATCAAGATCGGGCTGACGGCGACCCCGGCTGCACATACAATGGCATATTTCCGGGAGATCGTGTACAGGTATGAGTATACCCGTGCAGTCGGAGAAGGATATCTTGTGGATTACGATGCGGTTGCCATTGAATCGAATGTGCGGATGAACGGGATCTTCCTGCAGGCCGGCGAGCAGGTCGGCATGATCGATGCAGAGACCGGAGCGCAGACCTTCGATAACCTTGAGGACGAACGGCAGTTCGATACCGTCGATGTGGAACGGAGGATCACCTCACCGGATTCCAACAGGAAGATCTTACAGGAGGTCAGGAAATATGCAGAAGAGCATGAGAAGAAGTTCAGCCGG
>CAIULN010000097.1 GCA_903900025.1 uncultured Methanomicrobiales archaeon
ACCGGGCTGACCGATCCTCCACAGTTGACCCCGATCATGATGACGTTGTCAAGGTTGATCTGCTTGCGCTTGGCGAGTTCGTAGAACGCCATCGCGTCGCAGCCCTTGACCGTCACGCCGAGCTTCATCTTCTCGGCGCCGTCAAGGTACTTGTGTATCAGTTTCGGCAGCAGGAGCGTCCCGCAGTGGAGCGATCCGGCAGTCTGGGCAAGTTCCTTAGGATCGGTGATCAGTACCGGCTGGGCATCATAGAGATCGATACCCCTCTTGATGGCAAGGACTGCATCAACCGCCTTGGATTCAAGTGCATACTTCCAGAGTGCGGTGACCGCACCGCCCAGCTCTGCCTTCTTCTTGATCTCCGCATCATTGGTCCATGCGTAGAGCATATCGCCTTTCTTTGCCATGTTACTTCGCCTCCGCGATCTTCTCGAGTCTCACAGCACAGGCCTTGAACTCCGGAATACTTGCAACCGGGTCGAGCGCGTTGTTGGTGAGCAGGTTTGCAGCGCACTCCGCGTAGTGGAACGGCATGAAGACCACGCCTTTCTTGATGTCTTTTGTTACGCGGGCACCGATCTCAATCTGCCCTCTGCGGGTGACGGCACGGACCTTTTCCTTGTCCCTGATGCCCAGTGCCTTTGCGTCCTCGGGATTGACCTCGACCCATCCCGTGGGTTCCTCGCGCTCGAGGTTCTCCGAGCGGCGGGTCATGGTACCGGTGTGCCACTGCCAGATGCAGCGCCCGGTGGTCATGATGAGCGGGTAGTCCTTGTCCGGCACTTCAGCCGGGTACTTGAACTCGAGGGGTGTAAAGATGCCAAGCCCGTCAGGGTGTGAGAACTTCTCCTTGTGCAGGATGGGTGTGCCCGGGTGCTCCTTGGTCGGGCAGGGCCAGTGGAGCGCTTCAGGCTTTTCGAGACGCGTATAGTCCATGCCGCCGTAGGAGGGGGTAACCTTTGAAACCTCGGTAAAGATCTCTTCAGCACTCTTGAACGGGAACTGCTTCTCGTATCCCATTGCCTTTCCGAGCTCACAGATGATCTGCCAGTCTGCCTTTGCCTCGCCGGGCGGGTCCTGCGCCTTTCTCCACTTCTGGACACGGCGTTCGGTAGAAGTCTGCGTGCCGTCTTTTTCGGCATAGCAGGCAGCCGGTAAGACAACATTTGCAAGCGCTCCCGTCTCGGTCATGAAGATGTCCTGCACGACCATGAACTCGACATTCTTCAGGCCTTTCTCCACATGGTGGAGGTCCGGGTCGGAGATCATCGGGTTCTCGCCCATGATATACACGCACTTGACCGTTCCGGGCTGGTCAGCCAGTGTATTGATCAGCTTCGTGACCGTCAAACCGACTTTACCCTCGGCGATATCGCAGCCCCATGCATCGATCATCTTCTTGCGCATCTCGGGAACGATTACTGACTGGTAACCTGAGTATACGTTTGCCAGCGCTCCCATGTCGCAGGCGCCCTGCACGTTATTCTGGCCACGGAGTGCGCAGACACCGCCGCCCCTCTTGCCGAGGTGACCGGTCAGCATCTGGAGGTTTGCGACCGATTTGACATTGTCGACACCGGTCGTGTGCTGGGTGATACCCATGGAGTAGAGGACGTTGCTCGATTCCGCTTTTGCGATCCACTCGGCAGTTGTGGCAATATCCTTAGCCGGAATCTTCGTGATCTTGGAAACATTCTCAAGCGAGTACGTGTCCTTCATCACAACTTCCTTGAACTTATCATAGTCCTTGGTCCGCTTTGCGATGAAGTCCTTGTTCTCCCAACCGTTCCTGATAATGTGCTGCATGATCCCGTTGAGGAGCGCAACATCAGTTCCTGAGTCAAATGGCATATAGAGATCGGCAAGCTTTGCGGTTGGCGTAAACCTTGGATCTGCGCAAATGACTTTTGCACCGCGCTTCTTGGCGAGCATGATCTGCCGCCCGATCAGCGGGTGCTGCTCCAGGGTGTTGGAACCCAGAACAAAGATGCACTTCGACTCGCCGATATCAGCGATCGAGTTGGTCATTGCACCGGATCCGAATGCGCCGGCAAGCCCGACGACCGTGGACGCGTGGCAGAGCCGGGCGCAGTGGTCGATGTTGGGCGTCTTTAAGACAGCCCGGGCGAACTTCTGCATCAGGTAGTTCTCCTCGTTGGAGACACGCGCTGAGGAGAGGCATGCCATCTCGTCGCCCTTGTAGGACTTGAACTTCGAAACGATCAGCTTGTATGCCTCGTCCCAGCTCGCCTCGACAAACTTGCCGTCCTTCTTGATTAACGGCTTTGTGAGCCGGTCAGGGCTGTTGACGAACTCATGCGCGTAATTCCCCTTGGGGCAGAGCTTGCCCTCGTTGACGGGAGTGCGGTGCCATGGTGCGACGCCGACAACCTTCTTGTCCTGGACAACAAGGTTGAAGCCGCAACCGCAGCCGCAGTACGGGCATGTTGTTGGTACGTATTTCATGTCCATGTTCTAACCTCGAACGACAATCATGTGTACTTAACATTATTTAAGCATACTGAATTTTTCTGAAAAATTGATGAATAGCGGTGGGTTCATACCTGATGAGAAACAATTCCCCATTGCCTGTGGAGATTCGTTCCGATGAAATTCCTGATGTTCGCTCATGGCGAAAACAGAGAAGGTGTCGCTGTCATATGAGAAAGCCACGCATCCCGCCGATGCTCGTCGACCTTGTCCAGACAGCACTTACGGCATGCGACGGTACATACTTTGACAACCGGAACGCCTGCCCTTCGTGCGGCGGCAGCCTTTCGGGGTATGACAAGAAGAAGAAACAGTTTGCGGTCCTGATTGAAGGGGAAGAGCGTCGCCCTGTCCATGTTATCGTGAAACGGTTCTCCTGCCAGGTTTGCAAAAAGGTCTGTTTTGCAAATGAACCGTTCTACCCGGGGACAAGGACTGGTTCGCCGGTCGTTGATCTCTGTCTCACTCTTTCAGGCACCATGCCGTTTACCCGGACTGCCATATACCTTGAGGAGATGGGCATTTTTGTTGACCGGATGACCGTGCGGAATTTTTCACGCCTTGATGTACCGGAAATTCCCACAGCAGACATTTTTTCGATCCACCTCCCGATGTCGATCGTCTCACTGTCCACGCTTGCCGCCGGTCTCAGGGAGGGGGGTTGCATCGAAGGGGCAGAAGCGCTCGCTGCCTGTGGTTTCCCATCCGCACACCGGGCAGCGCCTCACCGCCCGGTGACGGAAGAAGAAGGGGATCAGCGGGATAAAGAGGACAACAAAGAAGAACGGCAGGTGCAGGAGCCACATCACGACGGTGAACCCGAGTGAACCGGCAAGCAGGATCAGGCTCAGCAGGTAGTGCCGCCTCATATCACACCCCGCCTGACCGGGGTTCTGTTCCGGACAGCCCGGGCACCCGATGAATCCCCATTGACGGGTGGAGGCACGAGAAACATCAGTTTCGTCTTGCCACCTCCCGTACCGAAAATGCGGGCAGGGCATCAGCTGCGTCCCCCAGTTCTTCGCAGAGATCAATCCCGCTGAGTTCCTGTGCAAAGAGTGCCGACCCGATCCCGGCGGTGACGACATCTGTTGTGCCTGCTGCTGCCATGACCTTTCGCACCTTATCGCAGGTGAGTGCCCGCTGCACATCCCAGAACTGCTCTGCGATCTGCCGGGCCCCCGCTTCTCCGATCTCTTCTAAGTCGGCGCAGACAACGCGGGCGAGCCGGCGCATCGCTGCTGTACGCGTTTTTTCCTTGTGATCCGGTGTGTCGCATGAATACTGTTCTGCCGTGATATGCCCGAGCACGAGGTGGGCATCGGCACTTACGGCAAAGAATTCGGTGCTCACCGGTGTTGGGATACCGTCCAAGACGACGATGCGCAGAAGGGCCGGGACGCTGGTGCGCAGCATGCCGGTGTAGATGAGGTATCCTTTCCGGAGGCGTTGTAAGTCGGTCAGCCCTTTGAGATCATCAAACCGTGAGAGCGGGATGATATCGGTGGTCGTGCTTCCCACGTCAACCAGAACGGCACCGGGAAAGGACGTCCTGAGATAATCGGCAGATGCGAGCCAGTTCGCCGCCGCAAGCTGCGGCACGGCAGTGGTGTGGAACTCTGCATCAGTGCCGTAGAAGACCGCGCGGGGAAACACCTCCTGTACCGCACGGACGATAAATGCAATCCCCTCCGCTTTGTTCTGGAAGCAGTCACAAAGCTCCCCGCTCATCACGACCGCGGCGGGAGTATCCGGGTCTGTGCGGTATTCTGACAAGAGGGGGACAAGAGGCGTTTTTTCCCAGAGCGGGCAGTAGTGGACATGGACACCATCCCTGTCAACTACTTTGAGGTTGGCACCGCCCACATCGATCCCGATCATGCCCGGTTGACCTTCCCGTTTTTGTCAAACGTTACCCTGCCGGACAGGTGGATCTCTGCCGGTGCATTTCCTTTCGAGGCAGCGACGAGGATCTGGGCAATCTCTTCGTGCATGCAGGCGGCAATCCCCACGAGGCTTGTGGTGATGCGGGGGTTGACATCGACCACGTACACCCGGTCAGATACGATCACATCCACACCGCAATAACCCTGGCAGCCAAGGACTTCTACGGTTTTTTTTGCCACCTGCAGGATCTCCTCGCTCCGCTTGTGATCAACAGGGGTTTCCCCGCCCCGGTAATAGAACGCACCATCGTCACCGATCTCAATGGACTGCCGGTTGATCGCAAGCACCAGCGGCGGTGCACCGGAGAAATACAGGCATGCATCCCCCACCACCCTGCTTCCCACGAGGCTGACCGAGAGGTGCTCGCCATCGATATACTGCTGGCCGAATTCAGCGGCTCCTGCAGGCTGGTCGCTCAGCCTGACGCCCTGTGCCCCGCAGCCGCTCACCGGTTTTATCACACGCATGCCGGACGTAGTCTCGTCAGGCACGGGGATGCCGTGGCTGCGCAGGATCTTTGCCGTCTGCACCTTGTTTGCGCAGACTGCGGCGGTCATGCTGCCGCACCCGAGGTTGTGCGTGTTCTGCTCGAGGATGATGGTAAAGCGCGGCAGGAGGTTGTCCGGTGCGATGACGAGGCCGACGTCGCAGGCAGGTGCGAGACGGGCGATCTCCTGCGCAAAATCACCCGTACCGGGCGTGACGACCTCATACCCGGAGCGGACAAAACTCCGCTCCAGAACGTCGAGCATCGCGGCACCCTCCGCGGCAAGGGCAGGATCGTGCGACAGGGTATATTCGGCAAGCAGGGCGTTCATCCCAGATCTGTAGGTCATGCCGGGAGATTACGCTTCCCGATCGGTGAAGTATTTGTGGGGTGAGTGCAAAGAGGATGAGCATGAAACACTCGATCCTGCTGACAAACGATGACGGCGTCAGCTCGGTGGGGATCTGGGCAGCGTATGAGGCGCTGTCGGAGATCGCCGATGTCACCATCGTTGCGCCGGCAACCCAGCAGAGCGCGGTCGGCAGGTCGATCTCCATCTTTGAACCGATACGGGCGAACCGGATCATGGTGAACGGTGTCCCGGCATATGCGGTTGCAGGAAAACCCACCGATGCCGTGATCATCGGGCTGTACGCGCTCAACCTCAGCCCGGACCTTGTCGTGAGCGGTGTGAACATCGGCGAGAACCTGTCGTTCGAGTCGATCATGACCTCGGGGACGGTCGGGGCCGCGCTCGAGGCGTCCAACCAGGGCACGAAGGGGATCGCCTTTTCGCTGCATGTCGAAGACCAGGGGGACAAATTTGATGACCCCCGCCACCACGGCCAGAGTTTTGAACCGGCAAAGAAGGTCGTACGGGATGTCGTGTCCCGGGTCCTTTCGCAGGGGTTCTGCCCGGACGCTGATGTGATCAACGTCAACATCCCTTCAGAAATCACCGGGGGGTACGAGGTCACGCGCCTCGCGAGAAAACTCTTTACTACCGGCGTGGAACAGCGGCTCGATCCCCGGGGCCGCCCCTATTACTGGATCAACGGCCCGCTCATTGACGATGCCGAAGAGGGGACGGACGTGCATGCGATCCGCAAGGGAAACGTCTCGATCACCCCCATCACCCTCGACTGCACGGCATTTGCCGCCTGCGACGAATTCAGAAGGATGTTTGTCCCCCCCTGAACTTTTCCTTCGTTTTTTCCTGCATCCGGGTCCGTTGTTCTCCCCGGTCACATTTTCCGCCATACTTAATTATTCCTGCACAGATATCTCTCAGGTTGATGGAAATGCGGGCAGCGGATGAGGGAAAACGGGCGGCAGGGTATACAGCAGCAGACCGTGTCAGGGACGGGATGGTGATCGGGCTTGGGACCGGCTCGACCGTCTTTTTTGCACTGGAGCGGTTGCAGGAGCGGATCGCGTCAGGTCTTTCTGTCAGTGGCGTTCCCACCTCCATCCAGACCGCGATCCGTGCCCGCGAGTTTTGCATCCCGCTGGCAACTCTCGATGATTATCCCGTCCTTGACCTTGCCATTGATGGCGCCGACCAGGTCGACCCGGAATTCCGGCTGATCAAGGGGCGCGGTGCTGCCCTGACCCGGGAAAAGTGCGTCGCTGCCGCAGCACGGCAGTTTATCGTTGTGGTTGACGAATCCAAACTGGCATCCTGCCTGAATGCGCCCGTCCCCCTCGAAGTGCTCCCGTTTGCCGTGACACCGGTCATGGTGCAGCTGAAGGCACTGGGTGGCGTCCCTGGTGTGCGTGAAGGGACAAAAAAGGACGGCCCCGTGATCACGGATAACGGCAATTTTGTCATCGACTGCGTGTTCGGGGAGATCGATCACCCGGAGGAACTGGAATCTTCCCTTGCCGGAATCCCGGGCATTATCGAGAGTGGCCTGTTCACCGGGTTTACAAAAAAAACAATCGTGATTGCAGGGGGCAAAAAAAAGTGCAGGGTCCTTTCATCA
>CAIULN010000098.1 GCA_903900025.1 uncultured Methanomicrobiales archaeon
ACTGCACTGTTCAACGTCCTTGAAGGAGCTGCCCCAACCGCAGTCCCGACAGCCGTTGCAACAACTGCAGCCCCGGGCGTCGTCGAAACAACCGTCCCACCGACCACCGTAGCCCCCGCCAAGACCCCGACACAACCGGGCTTTGGTGCACTGGTTGCCCTGATCGGTCTGGGTGCTGTTGCGTTCCTCGTTGTGCGCAAGCACTGAACTAAAAACTAAACCTACCTTTTTTTAAAAAAGATTCAATAAAACCAGCCGGGTTTTCGCGCTCCTACTCATCGCGTTCATCTGAGTTTTAGCCGTTTCCTGAACGGGGGAGAGCATTTAAGGATGCCTTTCAATAGTACCTCATAAAAAGTGAATTATTCACCATGTGAGTACTGGAGAGGATTCAACTGTGACGAAGTTTTTTGCAAAAGTGCTTGATATTACCAAACGGGGTGTCCTGCTCAACCGGCTGGACGCACGCAGCATCGGCGTTCTTGATGGCGACCGCGTACAGGTGATCAATCCGACAAATGGTGTCTCTGTTACCGCATTCGTTGACACCACGATCACCATCGCACAACAGGGCACAGTCGGTATTTATCGGATCACCAATGACCGGCTGGGACTGAAGGATGGTGATGGTATTGAAATCCGCGAAGCAGGAAGACCCGCATCCCTTGAATACATCAAGAAGAAGATGGATGGTGGCAGGCTGAACAAGGAGGAGACCCTTGCCATTATCAAAGATGTGGTAAACGACGATATTTCACCTGCAGAGCTCACCGCGTTCATCACGGCATCATACATCAACCCTCTTGATATGGACGAAGTGGAGCACCTCACCCGCGCCATGGTTGAGACCGGTGAGCAGATAAAATTCGCATCAAAACCGATTGTAGACAAACATTCGATCGGCGGAGTTCCGGGCAACAAAATCTCGCTGCTGGTTGTACCAATTATTGCCGCAAGCGGACTCAAGATACCAAAGACGAGCTCCCGTGCAATCACCGGCGCAGGAGGCACTGCTGATCTCATGGAAGTTCTGGCGTTTGTTGAATTTTCCGCCACTGAAGTCCAGCAGATGACTGAAAAGGTGGGGGCTGTGATTGTCTGGGGTGGTGCGACCAACATCGCCCCGGCAGATGATCGTATCATCATTCAGGAATACCCTTTCAAGATTGATGCACGGGGGCAGATGCTGGCTAGTGTCATGGCAAAAAAATTTGCCGTCGGTGCAAACCTTGTCGTCATTGACATCCCCGTGGGTGAGCATACCAAAGTACCTACGATACAGGACGGGCGGAAACTCGCACGTGAGTTTATAGAACTTGGAGAACGGCTTACTATGCGGGTGGAATGTGCCCTTACGTATGGCGATATCCCTGTTGGTTACAGCATCGGCCCGAAACTCGAGGTCATTGAGGCACTCCGTGTACTTGAGGGCGTCACTGAACCGAATTCGTTTATCCAGAAAAGCATCTCCCTTGCCGGAATCGCACTGGAGATGTCGGGGAAGGCAGCTCAGGGCAGCGGTGCAGCAATGGCACAGGAACTCCTTACATCAGGAAAAGCGTTGGCAAAGTTCCGGAAAATCATCGAGATCCAGGGGGGGGATCCGAATATAAAATCAGGTGATATCACGCCAGGCGAACACCAGTTCATTGTGCATTCACCCTCTTCAGGGTATGTAATCGAGATGAACAACAAGTCGTTGATCACCCTTGCCAGAATTGCGGGAGCCCCGCACGATCGTGGAGCCGGGATTTTGCTCCATGCAAAAAAAGGAAAGCTGGTCAAGGTCGGTGAACCGCTGTTCACCATTTATGCTGATCGGAGCTGGCGCCTCCAGAAAGCTCTCGAAGAGGGGAGAAGGCTCATGCCGGTGCTCGTGGAAGGGATGCTTCTCGATCGGGTTCCGTCAGGGCGGGCATTTTGAACCGATGCGCTCAAATATGTGCAGTAGAGGATATTTACCTATGAATAAGCATCTGTTTCGTTTCCTTTTTGCTCTGCTGCTTTTAATCCTTCTTTGCAGCGCTGTACAGGCAACGAGCCTGCAGATCACTGTGCAGGATAGTCTGGATAATACGACAATTTCACAGGCGACCATCTATGTGGATGGTGCAAACTCAGGAAGAACAACGAATACCGGAACGTACTTTCTGACCCATTCAGGATTGAATGATCTCAATATCAGAATTACCAAAATGGGGTATGAGGATTGGGAGAATACAGTGGCCAAGAACTTAACTTTTGTCCTTGTCAACATGACCCGTAAAACCCTGGTCCTCAAGGTAGCATTGTATGACACCGATTCGCTGGCAGCGGTTCAAAATGCCGATGTCAAAATCACCGTTGACAACGTCACTGAAACGAAAAAAACCGACAGCAATGGGATCGTCAGTTTCGCTGTAAAAGCAAACACATTCTACGATTTGGTAATCACTGCTCCCTATTACCAGTCCCGTGTTCCACCGCCAATCCAAATTAGTGCTGAAAACAAGGATGTGCAATACTGGCTGTTGAGGAACGACCGGTTTTCATTTGTTGTCACTGATAAAACCAACAATCCAGTACCGTATGCTGAGGTGCATGTGAATTCTGCCCTGAAAGGCACAACAGATGCCCGTGGGATTCTCGTACTCCCGCTTGAACGCAACAAACCATATGTAATTGAAGTCAAAAAAGCAGGGTACGAATCATTTATAGAACGGAGGACAATCGGCGAGGAGGAGGCGCTGGTTGCGATTCAGATTTCTAAAGTGCCTGTGGGAGCATTCGTTTCCGTTTTTGATGAAAACCGTGATCCCGTTCAAGACGCCGGCGTCTACCTTGATACAACTTTAGCCGGATTTACCGACCAGTACGGGCGGTATGTTTTTGGCAGTATCGTCGTGGGGACGTATCAGCTTGAGGTGAGGAAGGGGGGGTATGTCATAACGAAAAAAACAATTTCGGTGACAAAACAGGGCGACGATTTCACATTCGAACTTCCCTATGAACAGGCCGACCTCGCTGCCTATGTCCGTGATAAGGATCAAAAGGTTATCCCTGATGCTAAAATCGAACTGAACAGCAGAACCATCGGAACCACAAATGAGAACGGGCAGGTTGCTACCCGAGTTAAATTCAACACCCTCTACAATATTTCCGCCTCAAAAGAAGGGTATCAACCGGTTTCAATCCAGAAGGAAATTATTCTTGGAAATTCTTCCGGGTCAGTAACGTTCACCTTGGACAAGAACCTTGATTGGGGTTTTATCCTGCTCATTATTGTTGGCGCCATCGGGATACTTGTGGTCTTTGGGATTATAAGGCGCATGAACCAAAAACCGCGCCGCCATATCATCCGGAGAAATGAAATCTGATCCATTTATCCATTTTTATCTGTAAATTGTTCGTATTATTTAAAAAAATAATGCTTTAATAGTTTTTTTAATTCAAAAAAATTTATATAGTTGAAAGTGTAAGTATTCTTTCCCGGGGTATGTGGTATGATCTGCCGAAAGGGCATTTGTGTAATTACCTGTTTCCTGATGCTCATCACAGTAGCATCAGCACTTTTACCTGATTTACCGATCATCTCCACCAGTGTGGACTGGCCGGTGGCAAATACTGTTGACACCACGATCATCACAGTGCATGTTACGAATATAAGCACAGGGAGTGATGTCAGTGCTGTGCTGGTTACATTTTTTTCGGACAATATTGTATACGGAAATGTAAGCCCCAGCGAAACCAGTACCAATGGACTAGGTATCGCGACTACTACCTTTACCGTGAATAAGACAAGCGGGACCGTCCCAATTCATGCTGTTGTGTCCTATATTGTCGCGGGATTACCTGTCCCCAATCAGGTTATTTATCAACAGAAGATTGATCATGGTCCGGCATATTCCGCCTCGCTTGATTATAAAAGCGAGGTCATCGTCGATCAGACAACGCCTTTTATCGTTACGCTGAAAGACTTTTATGGAAACCGTGTGGATAATAAAAATCCTGCCAAAGTCCACACGATGAAATTCAATATATATTTCCCCCCCGGAGGACTGGGCACCGGCGGGTTGAAAAACGCAACTTCCGACTATGCCACTACGTTCTCCGACACTACGGATATTCAGGGGAATATTTCATTAACGGCAAAAGTTGACACTGTTCCCGGTCAGAACAACATCTACATAGCACCTATCGAATATATGCCTGACCCCCTGTATCCCTATATTATGGGTATCACGCAGGCTACACCGTTCTTCATCGAGCAGGTATTTTATCCCACAGGAAATCCCCCCGCTCTACCGGCAGACGGCAGCTCGGAATTTGACATAGTATATACACTCACGGATAAATTCAGAAATCCAGCGGGTCACCAGACAGTTAGCATTACTTCAGACAACAAATCGCTTGGCAATTTCACCACGAACGATTGGGGTCAGGTAGCAGGGCTTAAGTACGGCCGGACATCGACGACCGGATTCTTCAACGTCACCGCGGTTGCGCTCGCAAACACCTCGGTGTGGTGTTCACAAACAGTGCAATTTTACGACACTGATCCCATATCTATGGTGGTGACCGCCAACCCCCAGATGATGCCAAGCAGAGATGTCCCGGCGAACCCGCCAGTCACCGCAAAAATTACTGCGAAAATCATGGATATAATGGGCAACGGGGTCGATGGTGAAAGCGTAACATTCACGCTTACGGGATATACGAACTCCACGGTCCTCGTAACGCGTCCGTCCTTCAGTACAGGCAGTTACAGCACGACAACAAACGCGATCACCGATTCCAACGGGAATGCAATTGTCGATTTGTATGCCGGTGAATTCCCTACATCGGGTCCAAACTATAATTCGACTGCCACAGGGACTGCAACCGTCTTTGCCACCTGGAAGGGCAAGTCAATGCCAATCACCGTAACATTTAAGAATTATCCCTATCTTCGGGTGGAGGTCGCCACAACCCCCTCGACGGTGAATGTAAGCAGTTTTTTTGATGTGGATATCAGACTGATTGGCGATGGCTGGAAACTGCAGGGAAAACAGATCGATGCGGTGCTGGTCACGGACCGATCCAGTAGTATGCTCATGGATAACCCTGATCGGATGGTATCGGTGATGAACGCATCGAAGACATTCGTTGATGCGATGAACGTCAATGCATTTCAGGATCATGTCGGGCTCGTGACATTCGGTTCAAACGGTGTGGCAAGACTTACGCCGTACTGGAACGGGTGGTCGTGGGACTGGAATGATGTTGATTATTATTGGGCTTGGGTATACCGAGATGATGACAATGATTATTCCGGGTCTTATTCAACCACTTCAAACCATGCAAAGTACGTAGCGGCAAATTATACCGGGAATCCGAGGAATTATGGCGCTTATGCAGTTCTTGAGCAGGGCCTTTCGTCCTGTAAGACATCGGTCTATACTGCCATTGGCAATATGGTCCCCTCAGGAGGTACCCCGATGAGGTACGGGATTTATACCGGGATTAATGAGATCAAGAACAACGGACGTGCGGGTGTGACCCGGGGGCTTATTGTCCTTTCTGATGGAGATTATAACTATTATGGTGACCCGTTGGCGCGCGGGGTAGCGAACAACCATGGTTCGGACGTGACGAATTACGGCGATCTTGACACTGATTATATCACCTTTACAGGTCTTGGTACAGGTCAATTCAGTAATCAGAATATGTCCGTCTACGCAAACGCCAATAGCATCAAAATCTACTCGATTGGATATGCGGCGAATATATCAGCGGGAGGAAAAAATACCCTGCGCATCCTTGCAGAAGCGACCGGAGGAAAATATTTCGATGGCAGTTCTTCCAATATTGCCGATATTTATAAAACAATTGCCGGTGATTTGAAGGAGATGGCCGGTGTCAATACCCAGATGAACCTCTCGTTCCAGAATGTAAACGTGACCTACAACAATGTGACCACTCAGGTGCCCGGGCAGGAGGTGTTTGACTACACCTACCTGATAGGGGTGTCCACGTGGGTCACCAGCTGGAACGCAACAATGACTCCTCTTCCTGACCAGGTACCCAAACCTCCCTATCCAGATGTTCTCCCAAATTTTGGTTCATACACCACGTACCCCTATAGTTTCAATCAGAGGGACGAATGGCTGTCCACCAGCTCACTCAAATTCAACGCAGGCAACATCTCCATCAACCAGACATGGGAGACAAAATTCCGGTTCAGGGTCGATAAACCCGGGAACATCCAGATTTTCGGTCCTGGATCCAAAATTGTCTTCAATAATGGAGAACAGACTCTTGATTTACCGGCAACATACATCAGTGCAGTTCTGAACCTCACAAGTTCTGGTCTCAATGCGACGACGTTGGACATATTCAACCTCCATTCGACTGCTTCGGGTGTAATAACCGATTCGATTCCTCTCGAATGGCATATCGCCTATGGTGGTAACCAGACGGTAACTGAACGTATCTCGTACTCAAATGACGGCGGGAATACATGGGTCCTGTTCGATACAAACTACGTCGACAAAAGTGTTACCATTGATCACTCCAGCCTGGACGTCCGGATGCTGCCCCCGGGTGAATACTATATTCGTGTAGATGCGACCGCGCCTGATGCACCCAGTGATCGGGAGACCATCATGGCACCAGGTATCCCCGTCGGAACAGGAGGTCGTGCGTACATCAAACTCGAATAATTTTTTTATGGTTGTAGAACGTCCACCACCAATACAAAGGGAGGGGAGAACCCCTGTCCCCGGTCCCTGATCTCTTTTGGATGAATCGTCTCCCGCCATACCTCCCTTTTCTCGTGTTTGCGGTCCCCAACCCATCCCTGTGCATGTAATTGTGATGCATTGCCTGTTTTGGGACTATCACAACCGGGAGCGCCATGGTGGCGGCGGCGAAGATCTGGAAATATCCCTTTTAAGAATATGTTCTGTGTCTGCCACGACTCGTTGTCCCGGCTGAAAGACGCGGGAGCGTTCCTGGTAACAAGATTGGACTCTTTGAATAAACTGTTAGAGGTTTTGAAGTCCTGAATACTATTAATTCGGGGGTGGGTGTCAAAGCAACATAATCACTATTTTTTTTAAAATTAAGCGAGCGGACCCAGCGGGAATCGAACCCGCGTCCTTGGGTCCGAAGCCCAAGAGGATATCCTCTACCCCATGGATCCTTCTGGATGGTTTCTCATCAAAAGTTATTAAGCGTTTTCTCCCAAACTCTATTGAATGATCCTCTCCGGCACCCAAATTCGTAAACGGCTCGGGAATGACTCTTTGCAGGGGAATCTGGTCATACGACCCTACAGTGAAGAGTCCCAGCAACCCGCTTCGTACGATCTCCGTGCAGCCGATAATGCAATACTCACCAAAAGTGCTTGTACACTTGTATCCAGTCTTGAATGGGTGGAACTACCCAAAAACGTTGCCGGAACACTCCGCTGTCGATCATCGCTTGGCAGGAGGGGTGTCCTGCTTGGTGCCGGTTTTGTGGATCCAGGGTTTCGCGGGCAGCTGACCCTGTGCCTGACGAATATGGGTTCGGTGGACATTGAAATTCACAGGCATGAGCGTGTAGTGCAGATGGTTCTCCATGAAGTGCGGGGCGGTGCCCACCTTTATAATGGACGATATCAGGACAACAACGGCCTTGTCGAGGCGCGGTTGGCATGATTCGTACTGAACGAAAATATATCGAGATCCTCAGGATTTTAAAAGAACACCGTGAACCTGTTGGGGCAAAGCGCCTCTCGGGACTCATGGCAGAACGCGGATTTATCCTCAGCGATCGTGCGGTTCAATATTATCTCAGTTACCTTGATACGATGGGTTTTACTGAAAAGGTCGGCAATCAGGGCAGGATATTGACACCGGAAGGATTTCAGGAGACCGACAATGCGCTGGTCGATGACCGTATCGGGTTTGTTATCTCAAAGCTCGAACGGCTTGCGTATCGCAGCACGTTTGACCCTTCTTCCGGGACCGGCGATGTTGCATACAACCTCTCCGTTGTTCCTGAAGAATCTCTCGATCGTATTCAGGCAGCATTTGATGAGGTTGTGAAAGCGGGATGTGGGTTCTTCTCATCGTATCGTATAATTGACAATGATCCGAGAATTCCGCATGGATCAGCAGGGATCATTACAATCTGCAGCATATCGATGGATGGTGTCTTTCAAAGGAATGGGGTTCCGGTAAAGATGGCGTACGGGGGGAGGCTTGAAATCGCAGGGGGAACGCCGAAACGGTTTGTTGATCTGATTGGTTATCGGGGGACGACCATCGACCCGCTGGAACTGTTCATCTCTTCTGGACTCACATCGATCAACAGCTATTGCAGAACACGGTCAGGAATTACGCTTGCGAATGTGCGTGAAGTTCCATCCTCTGCTTTGCATCAGGTTGAAGATACAATCGGGCAGATGAACCAGTGTGGTTTTATATTTCCGGTGAGTATGGGGAACCAGGTTTTCAACCTGCCGCATAACCCGTACCGCCTGTCAATTGTTGCTTTCAGCGGTTTGAATTTCATCGGCAATACGGCGGAACAGGGATTTGATATTAAAACCGAAATCGGAGCCGGAAATATCCCCTTTGCCAAAGTGATGGAGACGAACTAATCAGCTCACCCACGTAATATCTTCATCAGTTTTTCTTTTCGTTTTTTTAAATGATCTGTCGCGCTCTCCTGCCGATTCCGATTGCGTGATGTCCCTAATGACACCATTACTTTCTGTCAGGGTACGTGCGCGTTTGAGGTCCGTGTGCAGGAGTGCATCATCACTAGCCGTGGGTGACGCATCTTTCAGCTTGAAGCTCCCCCCTTCAAACAATCCGTCTTTTTTCCTGTACGATGCCTGTTTGATCCATTCATCGATCGTATCATTATTGCCGTTTTGAACGCTTTCCACAGCGAATCGTCTCTCTTCATCCAGCGTCGCTGATTCCGGAGGGTTTTCTCCAGCTTCAGAGAGTGTCGGAGAAGGAGCGTGATCCGTCCGGGCTTTCTTTTTATGGAGCACAATTTTTTGCATTTCCTCCTTTTTATCGGTCTGACGGGTTGAAACCGGCACGTGATTGAATTCCTCGCGTTCAGTTCCATAAACGGCCTGACGTGGTGGTTGGGAACTGGATTCTGTAACAGGTGTTTTCCGGTAATCCCGATCAAATTTCGGATCCTTGCCGGTCATTGCCATCAATCGCTGTTTCTGCAGTTCCCGTTCAATCTTTTTCCGTTCCTTCTCTTTGAGCTTGTTACGATCATCCAATGCTACCAGTGTTTTATCCTGTGAAGGGAGTCGTGAATGGGAAGCGAGTATCTTTTTTACTGGTATCGCAGTTTCTTTACCCGTGGTTGATATTTTTCCTGTGGCCTGACCCGGTTCATGCGGCTTTGCCACAATTACACGGCGCCGGTGGTCGGTTCCGGTTTTGGTGGCCGGGGTTTCAGCCGGCTTTCCCTGTGGACCGGCTGTCACGGGAAGGGGTGAATACAATCCTGTGGTTATCGATGGGTACGGTGAATCTCCAATGCCTGTATCCCCCCCCTTATACTCCCCCGGATATTTCTTTTTGGGCAGAGAAATCATCTGATCCCTGAGCTTTGATGGTTTATCAGAAGAACGGGATGATGCGGCACCACCCTTTTCCGAGGGGAATCCTCCTTTACTGACGATCTCCTCGGTGGCCGCCTTTTCTCCGGCAAGGTGTTTTTTATACTGGGTCCGGATCTGTTTGAGTTCCTCGATACGGGGAATATTTTTGAGCCCTGTCAGCATGATGATGATAGCCACAAATCTGGTGCTCGTCACGGGATAATCTCCGGATCTCGTTTCGAGTCCGGCAATGCTCCGGTCGATCCATTTCCGAACCGTCATATATCCCTTCATCGAGAGTTCATGCGAAGGTCCCGCAACCAGAATGAGGGCTTTCTCTGCGCTTGTCAAATCGCAGGGGGCGGATATATCATGATAAATTGCCTGTTTTGCCAGTTCAACAATACGGGAGGCTTTTTTCTGATGCTCGTCGGCAAAAAACCCGGTCGGACGCCATTTCTTTAGAAAATTTAGGGGATGCTGGGGCAGTTGTTCCACGGCATATCCTAACGTTATAAATCCCATCCCCCTCATCGTATTCAGAACCTCGCCGGCATCGAGGACTACTTCTGCAAGTTCAAGCCCCCCGTCAGCTTTGAATTCACCAGCCCGGAGTATGAGACTGATTCGCCGGACAATAACCTCATTTAAGGATGAGTAAACCCTGTTCACAGGAGACAACATCTGATCCGGCTTTTTTTTCAGGCCAATTCTTGTCGCAAAACTCCGTTGCTCACGCGCAAGGGTCTTTTTCTGGGATTTTATCTTTTTATACCATGTTTCGTTATCGAAGATAATCACTCCGTCAAGCAATGGGGATAGTGTCTCGATATCATCTGCCGCCTTCGCCGAGCATCGCTCCCCCTCCGCAAGACAGGGGAGTGTGACAAGCCCGAAGATCGGTTCAATCATGCTGGTGCGGAGTGCCGCAATGATGTGGGGTGCGGCGTCAACAAGTCCCCCTCCCAGACCCATGCAGATGACGATTGCATCAGTCTCTCCCGTTGCCATTGTATAGACACGGGCGGTCACCTCGGCAATATCGATAGTTGCTGTCACACCGGAATCCGGGGAACCCTGCGGATTGGTAAGGTCGATCGGTGGAAAACAGATTTTCGATGGTTCGGGAAGCATGGTGAGTTGTGACAGACTATCAGCATCAACATCCACCACAAGGGCTTCCACGCACGCCACTTTGCTGCTGCGACGGTCTGTCTGGTAGAGCAGATCCACAATTCTCCCGCCTGCGCCCCCAAGACCTATTGCCAGTATCCGCATAATAAACGCCGTGTACGCCTCTTGAATTTAACCCGTGCCTCTGGTAAAAATATTGGGTTGTAGTAGTTCAATATCTTATAGTGCAGGCCGTGTAAAAATTTAGGTAGACGGACCCTTCTGTGTATATTGTGATGACAGCAGAGAACAAATTAATTCGCGATTTGCATCTTATCTGAGTAATTTAAATTTTATACAGAAATTAAAATAAATATCAACCCGGCGATTTCGCACGAAATCTTCCTGCGTTTCACTCCGATGGACGGTTTTTAACTTCAAATCTGACCATAAAAATGAGTCAATTTGCCCGATTTGACCAGAATCGAGCGCCATGATCAAATTTAAATGATAATTTATTTAAGTGCGTATACGGTAATACTCAATGAGGTGAATTAGCCTTGTCATATGGAATAGAATTTGTACCAGGAAATGTGAATGTAAAGCAAGTTGTCAACTTCTGCAAACTTGCAGAATCCAAAGACATTGACTTTGCATGGATTACCAACCACTACAACAACCGCCACTGCTATCCAACCCTCGCTGCAATTGCCCAGGCAACCACGGCCCTCAAGATGGGTCCGGGTATCATGAACTCATTCACTGACACCCCTGCAGCGATGGCATCGTTCTTCTGCACATTAAATGAGATCTCCGACGGCCGCGCCGTCCTCGGTATCGGACCCGGTGACCTCTCAACACTCCCAAAACTCGCGATAAAGGCCGAAAAACCCGTCGCCCGTCTGGAAGAGGCTGTGGAACAGATCAGGAAACTCTGTGCCGGTGACCAGGTGGCCAAGTCCGGCAAGGTGTTCTTTGACTATGACGGCGCAAAGCTGACCGGTGTCAACCTTCCCGACAAAAAGAAGGGAGTCCCGATCTACATCGGTGCTCAGGGACCAAAAGTTCTCGAACTCGCTGGACGAGTCGGTGACGGTGCGCTGATCAACGCATCCAACCCCAAGGATTTCGCAATTGCAATACCGATCATCAAGGCAGCCTGCGACAAAGTCGGCAAGAAGAACTTTGATATCGGTGCCTACACAGCAATGTCTATTGACCAGAGCGAGAAGAAGGCGCGCAACGCAGCAAAGATCGTTGCCGCATTCATCGCAGCCGGCTCACCCCCCGACCTCCTGACCCGCCACGGCCTCAATCTTGACAACGTTGCAAAGATCAAGGCAGCACTCGGGAAGTTCGACTTCAAGACGGTCGGAGAACTTGTCAGCGACAAGGAGATCGATGCATTCACCATCGCAGGCACTCCTGAAATGGTGAAGGTAAAGTGTGAAGCCCTGACCAAAGCCGGTGTTACCCAGATCATCTTCGGTTCACCACTTGGGCCGGACATGACCAACTCCATCCGCCTGCTCGGCAAGTACGTCGTCTAAAAATATTGCACGACCTGCAATAACGGATGCAGCGTCATACTGCCATCCCGGCGGTATCCCACCAACTTTTTTCCTTTTTACCTCACCTGCACTGCCTGTATCATTCCATCAAAACTACTATCTCGCTGTCGAATCATATCAGAACATGAACGAACATGTTTACGATTTCCGAGATCGCTGTCGGAACAGGAATCCTCCAGTACCGTGAGGAACGCCATACAGGTCTGCGGTGCAAAATCAGCCCTGAGCGGTTGAAACGTCATATCGATCAGTCACTATTGCCGCATGCGGATTCTTCAGGATGCCCGTTCTGTCCGGAGAATGTCTTAACAGTTACTCCTGCATTCTCTGATAAACGCCGTGTTATCAGGGGGGAGAGTGTCACCTTTCCCAATCTCTTTCCCTTTGCCGAATGGCACACCGTAACGGTAATCACACGGCAGCATATGGTCTTGGAATTCTCTTTGCGGCAGATTTCAGATGCCCTCTTGGCACAGATCGAAACCCTCCAGCGCTTTGATGGCTACCCGAGCATCAACTGGAATTTTTTACCCTCAGCCGGTGCAAGCCTTGTCCATCCACACCTGCAGGGACTTTCTGACAGGCGCCCATCAACACTGGCAGAGCGCTACATCAGGGCAAGTGACCAGTACCGCAATAACAACAAAGAAACCTACTGGGATGCGGTCAGAAGGCAGGAACGCGATTCAGAACGGTACCTCTTTGGTGACGAAATTTTCTGGTATGCACAGGGCGTCCCGTTGGGTGAAAAGGAGATCCGGGGAATACTCCCGGTCTCCAGCATCGCCGAACTTGAGAATTTTGTGGATCGGCTGGCAAAGGATCTGCTCACCGTCATTTCCCTGTACCAGAAACTGGGAACATATTCATTTAACATGTCGATATTTTTTGATAAAGTGGGAGAGGATCATGGGTTTTCTGCATTCTGCGCATTCATCTCCCGTATTAATCCCAACCCCCAGTCGACAAGCGACTCAGCTTTCATGGAACGGCTGCATCTGGAGCCGGTGATCCTTACCCTCCCGGAGGATATCGGGAAGTACTTTAGAAAGGAATAAAAAAAAGGTCGGATTAATTTACTCGAATTTTGCAACGAGTTTCTTCTTGGCGACAAGCGTGCCGTCTTTCTTGTGGGCCTGGCGTAGAATGCTGTCGCCTGCCTTCTCGAGCTCGCGGGCCTCGTC
>CAIULN010000099.1 GCA_903900025.1 uncultured Methanomicrobiales archaeon
AAAGCGAAAAAACCCCTCATGTACGGCTGGAGCTCCACCAACTGTGAAGCCCAGAGCGTTGGCAACGAGATTGCCGAACTGAGCAAGGCATGCTGTGACAATACCGCAGCAGTCTGTCACGGCACAACCCTGATTGCCGTCCAGGATATCGGGCTGCCGTCCTGTACTCTTGGTGAGATCAAGAACCGTGCGGACCGGATCATTTTCTGGGGCTGCAACCCGGCACATGCCCACCCCCGGCACATGTCCCGGTACTCGATCTTCCCCCGCGGGTTCTTCACCGGCAAGGGACAGATGAGCCGGAAGATGATCGTCGTAGACCCCCGTGTCACTGACACAGCGAAAATGGCCGACGTCCACCTGCAGGTAGAACAGGGCAAGGACTATGAGCTGCTCAATGCACTCCGCGTTGCCTTCCGGGGAGAGTGGCTCCCCGATTTCGTTGCAGGTATCCCCAAGGAGAAGATCCGGGAAGCCGCAGACATGATGAAGAGCGGGCGTTTCGGGATCATCTTCTTCGGTATGGGTGTAACCCAGTCGCTTGGCAAGAACCACAACATCGATGAGGCAATTGCCGTTACAAAAGACCTCAATGAGTATACAAAATTCTCAATCATGCCGATGAGGGGTCACTATAACGTGACCGGTTCCGGTGAGGTATTTGCATGGCAGTTCGGGTTTCCCTACGCAGTCGATCTCACCAGAGGGTTTGCACGCTACAATCCCGGCGACTCCAGCACCATTGACCTGCTCATCCGCGGTGAGATTGATGCCATGTTCACTATAGGCAGCGATCCGGGTGCACACTTCCCCATCAGTGCCGTCAAGCAATTCGCTCATATACCCTCAGTATGCATCGATCCCCACCTTACCCCGACCAGCGGTGTGTCAAAACTGCATGTGCCGGTGGCATTCAACGGTGTAGAAACCGGTGGGAACTGCTATCGTATGGACAACGTGCCGATCGACTGCCGCAAGGTTGTGGAACCACCAGAGGGCATGCTCACCGATGAGCAGTTCTTAATCAAGGTCCGCGATCGGGTACGACAACTCAAGGGGGCGGCATAACCATGGCAGAATATATCATCAAGAACGGAAACGTATTCGACCCGGTCCAAGGCATCAAAGGGGACAAGACCGACGTAGCCATCAAGGATGGCAAGATTGTCGACAAGGTCGGTTCCAGTGCAAAGGTCATTGATGCCAAGGGTAAAACGGTCATGGCTGGCGCCGTGGAGATCCACGCCCATATTGCAGGCCCGAAAGTGAATATGGGCAGGATCTACCGTCCTGAAGACAAGCTCTTCACCTGCACGCCCACAAAAGGCATGGAGCGGATGGGGGGCGGGGCATCGATCCCGACGACGTTCAAGACCGGTTACGAGTATGCCAAGATGGGATACACGACCGCCATGGAGGCAGCAATGCCACCGTTGTTCTCCCGTCACGTGCACGAGGAGATCCGCGATACCCCGATCATTGACGAGGGGGCATTCCCGGTCTTTGGCAACAACTGGTTTGTAATGGAATATCTCAAGAACAAAGAGATTGAGAACACTGCGGCATATATCGCATGGCTCATCAGGGTGACCAAGGGATATGCAGTCAAGGTGGTCAACCCCGGCGGAACTGAAGCATGGGCATGGGGACTGAACTGTCTTTCTGTGAACGACCCGGTCCCGTACTTCGACATCACCCCCGCTGAAATCATCACCGGACTGATCGAGGCAAACGAATTCCTCGGACTCCCACACTCCCTGCACATCCACCCCAACAATCTCGGGAACCCGGGTTGTTACGAGACCACGCTCGACACGCTGAAACTTGCTGAAGGCTTCAAGGCCAAGAACAAGTTCGGCCGTGAACAGGTGATGCACCTGACCCATTCCCAGTTCCATTCCTATGGTGGGACCAACTGGGGGGACTTTGAGTCCAAGGCAAAAGAGGTTACGGACTATGTCAACAAGAACAAGAACATCACTATTGACACCGGCAACGTAACCCTCGATGAGACCACGACCATGACCGCAGACGGTCCGTTCGAGCACCACCTGACCGGGCTCAACAATCTTA
>CAIULN010000100.1 GCA_903900025.1 uncultured Methanomicrobiales archaeon
ACAGAAACTTTTCCTCAAGGCTCTGAAAACAAAATTCTCGGGTGATGCTACAGGAACAACGGCCAAGTACTACAACTGGGGGGACCTGAAACAGTCTCCACGCAAGCAGGAATTTATTGCAGCAAGCAAGAAGGCCGAGCTCCGCCGTGGAATCTCCATGTACGACCCATACCGCTGCCACCTCGGTGGTCTGCCAATGGGTCAGCGCCAGCTCATGACCTACGAGGTCTCCGGAACCGGAACTTTCGTAGAGGGTGACGACCTGCACTTCGTCAACAACCCGGCTATGCAGCAGATGTGGGATGATATCCGCCGGACGATCATCGTCGGTATGGACCTCGCACACAGCACCCTGCAGAAGCGTCTCGGCAAGGAGATCACTCCTGAGACCATCAGCGAGTACCTTCACATCCTCAACCACGCAATGCCCGGCGCAGCAGTGGTTCAGGAACACATGGTCGAGACCCACCCCAGCGTCGTCGACGACTGTTACGTGAAGGTCTTTACCGGTGATGCAGAACTTTCAGACAGCATTGAGAAACAGTTCGTCCTTGATGTCGACAAGCTCTTCCCGAAAAGCCAGGCAGAGCAGCTGAGGAAACAGGTCGGCAAGGCACTCTGGCAGGCAATCCATATCCCGACCATCGTCTCCCGTACCTGTGATGGTGGAACCACCAGCCGCTGGTCTGCCATGCAGATTGGTATGTCCTTCATCACTGCATACCGTATGTGTGCAGGTGAAGCAGCAGTCGCTGACCTCTCCTACGCCGCAAAGCACGCCGGTGTCATCCAGCTGGCCAGCCACCTGCCGGCACGTCGTGCCCGAGGCCCGAACGAGCCCGGTGGCATCCTGTTCGGTCACTTTGCTGACATGATCCAGGGAGATCGCAAGTTCCCGAACGACCCGGCAAAGGCAACCCTCGAGGTCGTCGGTGCAGGAGCGATGCTCTTTGACCAGATCTGGCTCGGGTCGTACATGTCCGGTGGTGTTGGATTCACCCAGTATGCAACCGCCGCATACACCGACAACATCCTTGATGAGTACACCTACTATGGTATGGACTACATCAAGGACAAGTACAAAGTCGACTGGAAGAACCCAAGCCCGAAGGACAAGGTCAAGCCGACCCAGGATATCGTCAACGACATCGCAACCGAGGTCACCCTCTACGGTATGGAGCAGTACGAAGAGTTCCCGACTGCACTTGAGTCCCACTTCGGTGGCTCCCAGCGTGCAACGGTTCTCGCTGCTGCATCCGGTGTCACCGCTGCGCTCGCAACGGCAAACTCGAACGCCGGCTTAAACGGCTGGTACCTGTCCATGCTCCTGCACAAGGACGGATGGTCACGTCTCGGCTTCTACGGCTACGACCTGCAGGACCAGTGCGGTTCCGCGAACACACTCTCCTACCGTTCCGACGAAGGCCTGATCGGAGAACTCCGTGGCCCGAACTACCCGAACTACGCGATGAACGTTGGTCACCAGGGCGGATATGCCGGTATCGCCGGCGCTGCACACATTGCACGTGGCGACGCATGGGCACTGTCCCCGTTGATCAAGGTCACATTCGCAGACCCGTCCCTGCCGTTCGACTTCACCGAGCCCCGCAGGATGTTTGCAAAGGGCGCCATCCGCGAGTTCATGCCCGCAGGCGAGCGCTCGCTCATCATCCCGGCCCGGAAGTAAACCCAACACAACCTTTTTTTAGTGGGAGACGGGCCTCCCGCATTCCCGAGTCTATCGCGACAGGAGCCGGCCACCGTCACAGATACACCTGGGAGCAAGGGTAGTTGGATCCAACTCAACCTAACTTTCGTTAACGAAAGTAGGGCTGGGCAAAAACCTCCAAATTCGCGACATTTCCTGAAAAAACGCGCCAGACGGAACTTTTCGAAACCTTTAACTAAACTCTCACCAATCGTAGGATGAACCGCAAACGGTTTG
>CAIULN010000101.1 GCA_903900025.1 uncultured Methanomicrobiales archaeon
GCAAAAAAGGTGCTCGCTGATTTTGAGTACCTCTCCGGGGATTCCGTCGTCACGATCAAGCAGACCAACGAGGAGAGTATCCACCAGCACGACGCCTATGCAGAGCGGCGGGCGACGATTGCAGAACTGGTCGATGAGCTGAACGGCGACCGGCTGCACGACACGCCCTGAATGCCACGCTGCCTGTACCCCTGCGGCAATGGTAACCTCTTTTCATTTCCAATTCTGGTGCAGGAAAATATAATGCACAAAAAAATTATCACCAGATAAAAAAGAATTGCCCCATATCTTTGAAAGACTCCCGTTTTAACGCCATTTTTCCCCACCGGTTTTTCTCCCGCGATCGAGATAAAAAGGGTTATTAAAGAAGTAGACATACAAGGGATGAACGTACTTTGTACGGTCAATTATCTCTAGAGATGAGAGATCTTAAGAAAACTTTGTACAGCCCTGAGAACAAGCAACAACAAATGAGGCGATAGTATTGTCGAAAGTTGTAGAGATTTCCCCAACCACAAGACATGAGGGACACTCAAAACTCGTCTTGAAGGTTAACGATGCAGGTATCATCGAGAAGGGTAACTGGTGTTCCATTACCCCGGTGAGGGGCGTCGAGAAGCTTGCTGTAGGTAAAACGCCTGAGCAGGTTCCCAAGATCGCGTCCCGCGTCTGTGGTATCTGTCCGATTGCCCACACGCTCGCAGCTACCGAGGCAATGGAAGCATCCATCAAGTGTGAGATTCCCAAGGATGCCAAGTTGCTCCGGTATATCCTGCAGCTGGCAAACCGGTGTCACAGCATCGCGCTGCACGACATCCTGATCCTGCCCGACTTCTATATCCCGGGCACGGAAACCAAGATCAACCCGTTTACAGCCGAAGAGCCGGTGCGCAGTGTCGCAAAGCGTATCCAGCGGATCCGTGAGATCAGCCAGACCATCGGCCAGATCTCCGGTGGAGAAGCGATCCACCCGAGCAACACCCGTGTCGGCGGTATGTACCGGAACTGCTCCGAGCAGGCAAAGATTAAGATGTACGACCTGGCGAAGGAAGGCCTTGTCCTTGCCCACCAGCAGGCTGAGTTCATGATCGCGGTCCTGCGCAACTACCAGAAGCGCGACTTTGTGGATGTCGGCGGCATGAAAGTCCCGCTCCCCAAGGATCTCGGATACCACGACCAGGGCTACCTTGCAACCCACGCGTTCTACGGCAGCTCAAGCATGGATGAATGCCCGTCCTTTGACCCGGCCCGGTTCAAGGAAGTCCGGCCATGGGACTGGTACATGGGTGAGATGGACGTCTCGCTCGAAGAGCCCAGGTACCCGGTCGGCGGGACCACCAAGATTGGCACCAAGGTCAACCCCCAGATGGAAGCCTGCACCGGTATCCCGATGTATGACGGCCAGCCGGTCGAGGTCGGCCCGCGTGCACGCCTTGTCGTCCACAAGAACTTTGACGAGAAGGGCACGGTCGGCCAGAACGTCGCCCGCGAAATGGAGTACCAGGACAGCTTCTACGAGATGCTTGACTGCATCGACGCGCTCAACCCGGACGGCAAGGTCCTTGCAGACTACGTCCCGCAGGGCGACGGCTCTCTCGGATGGGCAGCCAACGAAGCTCCCCGCGGAACCGATGTCCACTTTGCACGGGTCAAGAACTGGAAGGTCCAGTACTTCTCCATGCTCGTCCCGACGACCTGGAACTTTGCAACCTGCAGCGCGGCACTCACCGGTGCACCCTGGCAGCTTGCCGAGGTTGTCATGCGCGGGTATGACCCCTGTGTGTCATGCGCAACCCACATGATCGTGATCGATGAAGACAACAGGTTGGTAGCCCAGAAGCTCATCCAGTGAGTAGGACACGAAATGCTGTATCCGGAGATCGTAATTGCAGGGTGCGGAAATCCCCTGTTTGCCGATGACGGCTTTGGACCTGCGGTGGTTGAGGAATTACAAAAGCACACACTTCCCGACAATGTAACAGTAATAGATGCCGGCCTTGGCGGCCCGCACTTTATTTTTACACTCTTAAATCCGGAAGTGACAAAGAAACTCGTGATCATCGATATCGCGGATTTCGGTGCAGAGCCCGGTTCGATCGCGAAGTTCCGGGTCGAGGACCTCCCCCCGGGGAGTTACCGTGATGCACATTCATGGGACTTAACAGAACCGCTCCAGCGCATAAAAGACTTAATCGATATTACGGTCATAGGATGCCAGCCAGGACGTGTTACCGATCCCGAGATGGAGATCGGGCTCTCTGATGAAGTTTCGCATGCTATTCCCAAAACAGTACGATTCGTACTTGAAACGATAGGAGTAGATTATGGGACTACTATCAAGTGTCTTCAAGAAGACTCCCAGCCCGGAGGAGGCGCAGAAACCTGCAGCAGCCCCGGTAAAAGCTGATGTGGAAAAAAAGGCAGAAACAACAAATAAGGAGGTTAAGCCTGTGGCAGACAAGATTACAGTGGGCTATACGCACCTGAGTGGGTGTACCGGTTGTACTGTGGCATTGGCAGACAACTACGGTGGACTGTTGACACTCCTTGACAAATACGTCGACCTGAAATACATGCCTACGCTTGCAGATGTTAGGCATATCCAGAAGGTTGATGTTTCATTCGTCGAGGGGTCTGTCTGTATCAACGACAAGCTCGCAGTTCAGGAAATTAAGGAGACCAGAGAAAAATCAGCAGTAGTCGTCGCACTCGGCGGCTGTGCCTGTTATGGCAACATCACCCGGTTCTCCCGCGGTGGCCAGCAGAACCAGCCGGCACACGAAGCGTACCTGCCGATTGGCGACATTATCAAGGTCGATGTGTACATCCCCGGATGCGCACCGAGCCCCCAGATGATCAGGAACGTTGCCGTGATGGCATACCTGCTCTTAAAGGGGACCAAGGAACAAAAAGACCTTGCGACCAAGTTCTTGACCCCGCTGATGCTGGCGGCCCAGAGAGGGACAACCGCCTGCTTCTGCGACCTGATGACCGAAGTCATCAACCAGGGGCTCTGCATGGGATGCGGCAGCTGCGCAGCAGCGTGCCCGGTCCGTGCGATCACGCACGAGTACGGCAAGCCGCAGGGCGTTCGCGACCTGTGCATCAAGTGCGGTGCCTGCTATAACCAGTGCCCGCGGAGCTGGTTCAGCTTCGATGTAGTATCGTCATACGAAGCGATCAACGAGGCCATCATGGCGGCACTCCAGTGAGGTGATTGAAATGGGAGCAGAACTCGGTAATTACAAGACATGCGTCTCAGCACGGAGCACCAACAAGCACCTTCTGAAGCACTCGCAGGATGGCGGGATTGTCACCCACCTGTTGGCGTTTGCACTCGGTGAAGGGATCATTGACGGTGCGATTGTCGCGGTGACCAAGGAATTTGCAAAGGCAAACCCGACAAAAGTCATGATGGACAACTCGAACTGGGACATGGTTGAGCCCTGGAGGCCCATCCCGGCCGTTGTGACCACAAAGGCAGACCTGCTTGCGGCAGCGGGCACCAAGTACAACATCAGCCCGAACGTTTCCTTGATCAAGGAAGCGACCCGCAGCTTCGGCCTCGACAAGGTCGGTATCGTCGGCACTCCCTGCCAGATGCAGGCAATCCGCAAAGGCCAGCTCTACCCGATCGGGCTTCGTGACGTCGGCGCGAGCATCGCCCTTGCACTCGGCA
>CAIULN010000102.1 GCA_903900025.1 uncultured Methanomicrobiales archaeon
AAACGGGTTGCAGCCTGTCGTGATACGGAAAAACCCTTGTTTTTCCTCGAAGTTCGGGATCCGTCATTACCGACGGCCCATCCCTTTACGGAAAAACCCTTGTTTTTCCTCGAAGTTCGGGATCCGTCATTACCGACGGCCCATCCCTTTACGGAAAAACCCTTGTTTTTCCTCGGAGTTCGGGATCCGTCCTGATAGACGGACCCTCACTTACAAGAAAGTGGGGGTTTTGGATCGCAGCCCGATCCGGATATGTCCGGGGGGTCACGGTGAGCCTAAGGAATCCGGGCATTTTACGGGCTCCGTTTGCCTCTCCCGGAGGCCGGACCGACACGGTTTTTCAAAAAACCGGCACGGTTATTTTACGAATCCTTTAATTTGTTCCCGGATTGCCGGAATGATACCCTTAACGTGCCCGGAAAAAGCAGCATTTGGCACAGTTTGGAGGGAGGATATTTCCCAAAACGGGCTGCAGTATGCTAGGAGGAAGGATACGGGAGATTGGGGGCAGCTCCCCCTCTGATCCGGACAAAGAATCCCGCAGGTTGATCGCAGTGTAACTCTTTGCCTCCGGCAACCGGTACAGAAAATGTTCATCACTCTGCAGATTATCCCCGGATTGAGTTATATATAGTTATATAACAATCGATCATCCATGACCTCGCGGGCCAGCACCGTCCATTCGCCCCGGCCCGATACGATCCTGATGGTGGAATCGTTCATTCAGGAACATTCCGGGGAATACAAAAAGCGGGCACTCTGGGAAAATCTCCCCAGGAAAGTTATGTACCAGACCTGTTCCGTTATCATCAGCTACCTGCAGGACTCCGGCAAGATCGCAGCCGATGCAAAAGGGAAGATCTGCTGGATCTATCATCCCGGGCTGGTGCAGCGGTACATCAACAATCCTGGCCTGAAGATCTGATGAATATTGGAGGAACAGACTCCCGCGAGAAGAACTATAAATTATTGCATGGGGAATACCATTATTAGTAAAATACCACGGAAGAACTTCATGACCTCCGCAGAAACCGTGCACCGCATGATTGACGATCTCCCGCCTGACCTCAGGAGCGAAGCCATCCACTATATCGAAGAGCTTGCGAAGCGGAAGAAAAAACCCGGCAAGAAGAAGTTCCGCCTTACATGGGCCGGGGGGCTCGCCCATCTCAGGACGAGCACAACTTCCGTTGAGCTCCAGCATGCTGCACGCGAGTGGCGGGACTAAACGTGTATCTTCTCGACACCAACATTTAGCATGAAAATACTTTGGTATTTTCAGCAAACGAACACCAAAGTCGTTTGACTTTAATATTCGTTTTTCTTGAGCTTCTCCTAGACCAGAAAGAATCTGAGTCCGTCCGGGCACTTCTCAGTTCACAAACTCCTGATGAGCTGGGTATCAGCGATCTTGCATTTCATTCACTTGGGATTATCCTGTACCAGAAAAATGCTGCAAACCTGTTCACGGATTTGGTCCGGGACCTTTTTGGAGAGGGGGTATTGCCATCTTTGCGCTGGGCAGTGAAGATATGGAGCGCCTTGAGCAGGTAGCAACAACGTTCAACCTTGATTTTGATGACTCATACCAGTATGTTGTTGCAGAAAAATTTGGCCTGACCCTTGTCAGTTTCGATACGGATTTCGACCGCACTGATCGGAAGCGAATTATTCCGGCCCGTATTTTATAACAAGAGCAAACCCACGGGGCGAGGGGTGCAAGACTTATAAAAATATCTTTGGATATTTTTTGCGAGTCCGCCATTCCTTCTTCCGAATGGCAGACACCGATGAGCGTCAGGCTATCTCACCTCCCCCACCCCCACAACCGTACAAAATCTGCCGCACCCCCCATGGCCAAAATAAAAATCTCCCCGTAAAACCGGATTCTCTCAAAAAATTGCCGCGCCCTAATCCTTCAAAGAAACCTTTTTTCCCATGAAAATCTCAGGGAATGAACAGGTACCGGCATATGACGGCAATTGTTAAAAAGCACGCTCCGGTGCAGGCTCATGCAGGCGCAGGAAAAAAAGGGCGGGAGGCAGGAAAGAGACCCGGAATAAAGGGATTCTTCGGACTGCTCCCTGACTGGAAGATCGATACCCAGTCACACAAAGACGAACTGCGCGATTGACGCTGGAGTACATTTTTTGCTCAACTGAACACATCAAGTACTCATTTTGCGCCTGCCCGCACACCGTGCACTTCCCCACCGCTGGGGTCACCCGCCCGCAATGGTCGGCTCACGAATACAACGGATATGTGCGGATGGAGTGGATGAATTAAAAAAAGGGGCGATTGAAAAAATATTTACCCGTATTTCCCGTAGTCCGCTGCAGCCCCGTCATTGTATGCCGATATGAAATGGCGGACGCCCGGTACGGTTTCACCGACCTGGTACGCACGTGCTTTTGCCTGGATTTCCATATCAGCAACCGTTATCCGTTTGTGCTGCCGGAGGTGCTCGACCCATGATTCGGCAATGAAAACTTCCAGAAAGGATCCCGGGTCCGAAACATCATGGTAGAGCCCCCAGTCCACGGCGCCATCCCGCCGGCGGAGCCGCCCCATCTCCTGCATTGCGGCAAGAAATTCCTGCTTGGTTACGGGATCAATCCGGTACTCGAGGGTCACGAGCACGGGCCCTGAGTCCGTCAGCGGTTCGATGACAACCAGCGGCTCAGGCCAGACAAGCGCAGGGGACAGGTCAAGATGAACGCCGTCTTGTACCGGTACCCGCATCGTTGCCGGCAGGGAAAGGACGAGGCCGGTGCCGGCGATCAGCAGGGTGACCTGGACGCCCGCTACATCTGCTACCACCCCCCAAAGGATACTGGCGAATGCCAGGCCACCCATGAAAATCGCCATGTACAGCCCGAGCGCACGTGCCTGTACCCATGGCGGGACAACGGTCTGGACCATGATATTGAAGCTTGCCGTGAGGGTGAGCCATGCGACCCCGCCTGCCAGCATGGCAAGCACGAGAAGGGGAAGCGACCACAGGTACCCGAGCGCCACCATTGCGGCGGCAAAAACCACCTCGGCGATGGTGACCAGTTCATTGGGGGAGAACCGGGACCGGAGACGGGGCAGGATACCGGCACCGATCAGGGACCCGAGACCGACCGCCCCCAACAGGATCCCGTATCCGCCGGCACCGATGCCAAGGCCGAACCGGGCAACAAGCGGCATAAGCGCCCACAGCGCACTGGCAAAGGCGATGAAGACGCCGGTGCGCAGGAGGACTGCCTTGAGATCCGTCGCGTACCGGGCATACTGGATGCCGATACGGATCGCAGAAACCAGGCGCTCAGACGGCAGCGGGTTCCACTTTTTTGGCTGCTGCCAGCGGTACAGGACAATGGCAACACCGACAAAGGAGACGGCATTTAACAAAAAGACCGGCCCGGGCCCGGCCAGCGCAACGACGATTCCGCCAAGAGCAGGGCCCACAGATCGGGCAATATTGACCGATACACCGTTCAGCGTGACTGCCGCGGGAAGTTCTTTTCGCCTGACCAGTTCCGGAAATATTGCCTGGAATGCGGGCAGCATGAGCGCCGATCCCATGCCGAGAGAAAACGTGAGAAGGAGCAGGGAGAATGGCGTGGTCAGGCCAAAAAATGTAAGAACCGCAAGCACAGCAGCAGAGAAAAGCATCCAGACCTGCGTGAAGATCAGGAGGGCCCGGCGGTCAACGATGTCAGCAACCGCTCCTGAGGCAACTCCGAGGAAAAAGACCGGAATACTCGATGCGGTCTGGACGAGCGCGACCATCACCGGTGACGGGTCGAGGCCGGTCATCATCCATGCAGCGCCGGTGCTCTGCATCCAGGTACCGATGTTGGAGACCATCTGGGCAATCCAGAGGGCAAAGAAGAATCTGTCCTGGAGTGGACTCCATAGTGGTCCGGGTTTTGCGTAAGGTTCAGTCATCCTCATGACACCACGATATCTGTATGATTGCAGTACGGAGAGCCTTTTTTCATTAGTCTGTTTTGGAAACGATCAGCAAAGAGTATTCCGGGCACCACGTGTTCATCAGCGTTGCTCCCCCCATCACCGTTCCCAATCACTTTTTTCCCACCAAAATCCCTCAAAAAACCGGTTCCGGTACAGCCCGTACCGTGCCAGCCATCCCCCATCACTCAATCACCCGGGGCAGGCCCGGGGAAGGCAGAGGCGCGAAGAGTCGAAACGATGGTACATCCGGTCTTCTTCCCGCCCTGCTCTCGCCGCAGCCGCCGCCGTTACTGCAGCCCATGCAGGCACACCGGTCCATGACGCAGAGAACGACTCGTTCTCCGCAACGCTCCGGTGCCATGATGCAAACGGCGAGCTGTACAATCTCGTGTTCAGCCGCGACCGGGTCACGCTCCAGTCCTACTCGGACGATGCGATCCTCGGAAAGGTCGAGACATGGGCGGACAACGTTCCGGCACTGGCCTGAATCGAGGTGCGAAGCATGAGATTCGAGGAGAACGAAGTTCTTCGATGAGGTGAGTTGCATGGACACGAGTTACGGAGTAATGAGTGTGGAGAAGACAATAGTCTTCAACGCAACGAAATTCGAGAAGAACGAAGTTCTTCGATGAGG
>CAIULN010000103.1 GCA_903900025.1 uncultured Methanomicrobiales archaeon
ACATTAGTAGGTTATCGGGCTCGTGGTCTAGCGGTATGACGTCGCCCTTACACGGCGGAGGTCGCCGGTTCGAATCCGGCCGGGCCCATGGATCGGCAATCAATAAAAAATGTTAATAGAAGTCACATTGCGTTTCATGCATATTTTTTTTGAAATTGCGCTCCTGCATTTTCATGCACATTGTTATGTTCCCTGCGTAATTGCGGCCAGCCGGATCATAAAGGTCAGGTTCTGGCCCGCGAGCATGTGGTTCTGGTCAATGGTCACGGTGTCCCGCGTGACATTGAGAACCTTCACCACGTTTGTGGAACCGTCAGCAGGATTGCGCACCGAGTAATACATGCCGGTCTCAGGAAGTGTGCCGGCGGGAAAGACTGACCGGTTTACCGTACGGACAAGATCGCTCTGGTACTGCCCGTATGCCTTGTCGGCGGGGATGTGGACGGTCTTTACCTGTCCATTGCTCATGCCAATGACGGCGTCCTCAAAGCCGGGGATCACCGTGTGGGCACCAACAGTAAATACAAGCGGTGTTTTGTTCTCGTTTGAATCAAAGACCGTCCCGTTATCCAGCGTGCCGATGTAGAAGACAGAAACGGTATCCCCTGCCTTTGCACCCGCAAAATTGAGCAGAAAGAACAGGACGATTGCAATGACCGCAACACCGGCTGCGGCAATGATCCCGTACCGGAGATAGTCCCGTTTGCGTGCCGCGGCCTTCTTTTTACCCTTCAGTTTCTCTGATCTCTTCATCCCCATGATCTACGCAGTCCACCGATAAGTCTCTTCTTTGTATCACCGGGCAGTTCACCGCCCCGTGCCAGAATACCGTCATCGATTATTTCGATATCCTCTTGACGTTTGAGATTGTATAGATCGACAGGAATGACCCATGGAACAGCGCGGCCCGGCTGATCTCTCCTTTCACGAGGGCGCCACCATCCGGCAGCTGATGGGAGACGAGATCCGTGCGCTCAGCGAACGGCAGCGCCAGCTGCGGGCACAGGGTAGGACCGGCTCGATCACCATCATGATCCTCCTGCTCGGTATTCTCGTTAACTTCGCATTCTTTCTTTTTTTAAAGGATGATTACTTTGCCCTCTTTATCACCGCCAGTTTTTACCTGTACATGGTCTATTTCATCACGCTCATCATTCCCCTTGGAGCAGGAACCGCACGACTCCCCCTTCATGAAATAAAGAAATTTTTTACGACCATGTACCACGCGGGTGTGATCCCGACCACAGACCGGTTCATGCATATCTTCCTTGATATTTTTTTTATCAATTCAAAGACATTGTTTGCAGGTTTTCTTATCATCTTCTCCGGTGACCTGCTCTTCTCTCTGATCGGGTACCTGTACGGGTTTTTTTCAGAATTGACCGTTGGTGTCATCCTCTTCCAGTCCCTCTCCATCCTCATCTTTTATTTTTGTGTCTGGAAATTCGAACCCTATTCCATCCGGTTCCACAGGGACGTGCGGGAGATGAAGGGGAAGCTTGTCACAAAAAAGTACCCGCGCCGGGCCGTCTCCCTGATGTTTGGCATCTTTGCGGTCTTTTTACTCTTTGTCATCCTTTCGACCATCATCCTGCTCCCAGGCATAACGGTAAAAACCCTGCTCACGCTGACCGGGCTTGAGGATCTGGGAAACCTTGTCATCCTGACCGGCACCCTGCTTGCCAGCCAGTATTTTATCGTGCGGTTCTTTCACGGCATTTCAAGTGCCCGCATGGCAGAACAATTTGCACAAGAAAAAATTTCCCGGCTCCAGTCCGCACAGGCCGGAGAGGAGGAAAAGCGATCCTCGGCACATTCGCCGGATGCACTCCCACCACATTCAGCCGATGCCCTGCGGGCGGCTGCCGGCCTGTTTTTGGAGCTGAAGATCTTTCAGGTCGAGCTCAGGACACTGGGGGGAGCATTTCCGGTGTATATTATGAACCCCGATTTTTCCGTTATTCTGGACAAAGAGGTGCTTGCCACGATCAGCGGTTTTCTCCAGCGGGCCGGGTCTTCTGAAACGGCAGACCGTTGACCCGGCGTCCCGGTTCACCCGATGCCCAGTTCTGCCAGTTTCTCTTTTGTCGGCCGCCCCTGCGCATCCCATCCCCGGGCGGCATAGTATGCGGGGAGGAGCGCGTCGCGGTGCCACACCTGCCCTTTCGGGGCACCTTCGGTGAGAGGTTCGTTGAGCATGCGGGGCGGGAGCGTGTCGTCCTCATACCCGAAACCTGCCCTGATATTAAACACCTTCTGCAGGTTCCAGATGCGTTCACCCGCCTGCAGGAACTCATGCTCGCCCATCCTTTGGCCGGTCAGGGCTGATACCATGGCGGCGTAATCCGCCCCGGAAAGCACCCTGCCCCCGAACAGGCACATCCCGGACGCATCGACTGCCGCGGCAAGGTCCTGCATCGTCTTTGTCCACTGTGCCTTGTTCTCGGTGGCAAAAGGGTCGAGTTTGACCGGGACGCCCAGCACTTCGGGGTACACCATGTTCCCGTACACGTGGCATGCGCCACGCACCGAGGTGGCATACTCAAGGCCCTGCCCCTGCAGCCCCCGGGGGTCGTAGGCCGGCACCTCCAGCTTCTTTACGCTCATCGAGAGCTCGGGATGCCCGTAGCGAGCAGCAAACCGGAAGGAGCCCTCTGCCATCTCATCGCCGATCCCCGCACGGTACGCGATCATCCGCACCAGGTTGACCACCGTATCCCCGTCACCCCACCGCACGGTGTAGGGCAGGTAGCCTTTTTCTGACAGCTCCATTGCGCATGCGATGGTCACACCTGTCGAGATCGTGTCAAGGCCAAGCTCGTTGCACAGGTTGTTTGCCCGTATGATGGACGGCATGTCGGAGACACCGCAGTCAGGCCCGAACGCCCAGATGGTCTCGTATTCGGGTCCGCCCCCCCGCACTCCATCGAGTTCACATTCCCGCCCGCAGGCGACCGGGCAGGAATAACAGGATTTTTTTTCTTTCAGGAACCCCCGCGTGAGTTCCTCGCCCGAGACCCTGCCTGCGTCCATAAAACTGTTCTTCTGGTGGTTGTTCACCGGAAGGAGCCCGAGCTGGTTGATCAGCTGGAGAAGGGCCGCCGTCCCGTATTTATTGAGCCCGCCGGTCGCCAGTCCCCCGCCCTTCAGCCTCTCCCGAACTGATGTGATGACCGTATCGAAATGGACCGGGTCCTGCGCCACGACAGTCCCGGTTCCCCGCACGGCAAGTGCCTTGAGGAACTTTGCCCCCAGCACCGCACCGCAGCCGCCCCGTGCTGCCGCCCTGCTCTGCTCGTTCATGACGGCCGCCATCAGGCACTGGCGTTCACCGGCAGGGCCGATGCAGCCCACCCGGATATGCGGGTCGCCCAGTGCCGCCTGGATGGACTGTGTGGTCCCGCCCGTGGTCTTTCCCCAGAGCGCCGAAGCATCCCGGATCTCTGCGTCCCCGTCACTGATCCAGAGGTAGACCGGGCGGCGGGCATTCCCGCGGATGATGACGGCGTCAAACCCGGCACGCTTCAGTTCTGTGCCGAAAAACCCCCCGCTGTTCGCGCTTGAAAGGGTGCCGGTCAGGGGCGATTTGGTCACGACATCGTACCGGGAGCCCATCGGCATCCTGCTCCCCGTGAGCGGCCCGGCGGCAACAACCACGACATTTGCGTCCGAGAGGGGGTCGGTTGCCGGGTCGACAAGGTCAGAGATGATCCTGACCCCGAAACCCCGCCCGCCAATGTATTTTTTCTTCCATTCCTCCGGGAGCGGTTGTTTTTGGAGTGACCCTGCCGTCAGGTCTACGGAGAGGATCGCGCCTGCGTAGCCATCCATGGATTCTACCGGAACTATCACGATTGCACGGTATTTATACATTAACAACGCATTGAGTGGTGTTGAACATGGCAGAAGAAGTGCAGGTCGCTGACGTTGCGGGAACGAAGGTCCGGTGGGACCCCGAACAGATGCGAAAGATCCAGGAGCACCCCTGCTTTTCTGAAAAGGCGTGCCACGCATTCGGGCGCTGCCACATCCCCGTCGCACCGAAATGCAATATCCAGTGCAACTACTGCATCCGGGACTTTGACTGCGTCAACGAGAGCCGCCCCGGCGTGACCACAAAAGTGCTCAACCCGGAAGAGTCTATCGAGATGGTCAGAAAAGTGATGGCCAAATACAACTACATCAAGGTGATCGGCATCGCCGGACCGGGCGAACCTTTGGCAAACGAGGAGACGTTCGAGACGCTCCGCAGGCTCCATGAAGAGTTCCCGAACGTGATCAAGTGCATCAGCACAAACGGGCTGATGCTCCCGGAAAAAATTGACCTGCTGCAGAAATACGACGTCGGCAACATCACCGTCACCCTCAACGCCATCGATCCTGAGATCGGTGCAAAGATCTACCAGTTTGTGGACTACAAGGGAAAGAGGTATACCGGGATCGAAGCAGCAAAACTGCTGCTCTCCCAGCAGTTGAAGGGCATCGAGATGGCGGTAGAGCGCCACATGATCGTGAAGATCAATACCGTCTATATACCCGGCATCAACGAAGACCACATCCCCGCGATCGCAGAAAAAGTGGGGAAGATGGGGGTCTACACCTTCAATGTCATCCCGCTCATCGCCCAGTACAGGTTCGCCGACATCACCCCGCCAACCCCCGAGATGAAGAAAAAGATGCAGGACGCGTGTGCAAAATACGTAAAACAGATGCGCCACTGCCAGCGCTGCAGGGCCGACGCGATCGGAAGACTGGGGCACGACGTCCAGTCGTGCATCTACGGGAAATAAGAAAAGATCAGGGTTTTTTTAGCGGATTCCCCACCAACCGTTATTCCGGATGGGAGATTTTTTTTTTAAAATTTTTTGGTAATCCCGGCTTTTTTTAATGCAGAATCAAAAAAGCATACGATCACTGATCATTCCCTCACTTCTTTACAACATCCACAACATTCCCCATGCTCCTTAACACCCCCTCTTCAAATTGCCGCACCTTCTCCCCCTGTCCGAAGAATGCTTTTGCATTCTTCTCTCGGCTCGAAGATTGCTTTCTTCAATCTTCTCATAAACTTCTCAACGCTTGCGGCACGAGAGAAATTTACTTCGAAAATCTCCCCGTACAATCGTTTTTTTGGCACAGTATTGCCGCGCTTGGATCATGAGCAGACAACCTGCCCTAATCCGGGCTCAATAAGGGCTTGAATTCCCCTGTCAGACACAAATCAGATGTGAAAAATTTTATTCGACCACCAGCCTTATCAGCTCCATGTTAAAACAGACAAATATACACAATGACCGAAGATTTCTGCAAACGGACAGCGAGGAGAATCCGGAAGTTCGGATATGCACCAAAGGAGTCAGTCCGCATCTCCCGGTTCTGCTATGTTTCCATGGTGTCCGTGTGCGGAGTGATGGGAGCCATGCTCGATCCCTCGTTAATGAGCCTGGCTGAAGAAGAAGACATCAGTCTTCGCCAACTGCCGTTTTGCGACCCGTCACATGGAATGAATATTCTGGCCACCGGTTGTGGGGATTTTTCTTCGGGCGCCCCGGCCGGTATGATCTCACCCGCCTTTTTTGGTTTACGTCGTTGACCGCCGGCCCGGCGGGCTGATTCCTGAACGGATGCAGATCTAGCCTGCCGTCCGTCAGGTGCAAGGGACTGCGAAGTGCTTCGGTAGCCTTGGCTTTAGCCGGATTGGCGTTTGTTGGTATGCGAAGAGGAGCGGAGGTTCCCGATCGCGGGAATCGAGGTTGAACAAAAGAACAAAGAAGGTGATTGATATGGAAATTGAATCGACGAATCATCAGGATGTGGCCGACCCGGACCAGATTGTGTCCGGTGTGGCCGGGACCGGACATGAATACCAAAACAAGAATGGAATTACGGGAAAACAAGAAGGGAACAGTTCACAACGAATTTCGAAGAATTCTGTTGAATTCTTCTCATCTTCGGGGGCCTTGAGACCCTCTCAGACATCGAAGAGTTCTGACGAATTTTTATCTTCTTTGAGATTCCCCGAAATCGCTCAGACAGCGAAGCGGAACCGGGAGAACATCGGGCTTGGCGTCCTGTATAACGGGACGACGAATGCCGGCAGGATCGCGGATACTACGCATTGTACCGGAAAAGGTTCAGCAGAAGATCCGCAGGAGGGTAATGGCGATCTCTTCTTTTCCCTGTACGAACGGCAGGAACGGATCGCGGACCGGCTGAACAAGAAGATCGAGCGGCTCGACCGCAGGCTGACAACGATCGAAAAGCGGGGGCGGATGGAATGACGAAGTCCAAATCAATGAGAGCGACCGAGATCCCGCTCAACCTCGTTCCCCACGCCATCGCCCGGCTGATCCGTGAGCGGGGCGAGAAGGTGTACCGGATCAGTGTCGTGCGGACGCACTACCATCATTACAACATTTCGGTCCGGACCCGGCTGCAGCCACGCGAGCTCAGGGCGCGGGAAAAATTTCCGGTGCGGGATTGCCCGCAGGTGCACAGCGATGACAACTGCGATGGAGGAATTGCATGACCCGGGGGCCGGCACCGGTTATCGGGATGGACGCTGCTCTCCCGGTTGCAGAAGCCCGCGGACAGGTGATGAGGTTTAATCATTCCGTGCGGAACCTTGCCGATCTCGTGATTGTGGGGAGCGGGACTCTCGCCTTTGTCCGTCTGCGGAAGGTCCAATGCCTTCACGGCCCGCCGGAGGAGATCGAATGGGATCTCCGCAATGAGGTCAACATGCTCCGGAGAATTCCGGGCGGATCGGTCTCCCGCGAACTCTGGCCATATTCACGGTACAGAGTCCTCCGGTTTTTCCGTGTCGAAGACACCGGCCTCGTTGAGCTCGGGGCTGACGGGAAGCTGCCCGGCAGGCAGGCAAAGGAACTGGAACCGGCAAAAAACCCGGTAAAGACGGTTGTGCAGGATACACCTGGAAACCCGGATCAGGCTCCAGTACCGAAGAGCACGGAGGCAGCAGAATGACGGGAGAATCCGGGCATTTTGCGGGCTCCGATTGGCACTCCCGGACGACAAACCGGCACGGTTTTTCAGAAAACCGGCACGGTTATTTTACGAATCCTTCAATTTGTCCCCTGTTTAGTGGAATGATGCCCATAGCATGCCCGGAAAAAGCAGCATTTAGCACAGTTAGGAGGGCAGATAATTCCCGGAACGGGTTGCAGCCTGCCCGGTGGGAGGGAACGGGAGGTCCGGATCAGCTCTCCCGCCGGAGGGCAGGACCGGTGGGGGAGCCACCGGCAGATGCCCGTCGTACCGGGCAGGGCGGACGAACGACGAACACAATATATAAACAGGGGGAACTGGTATGACAACAATCGTGAAAATTACGGAAGAAGAGGCCATGAAGATGGCGCTCGAAGGAAATGAGGTCGTGCTCGGCGGTGTTGAGGTACACGTGCGGTTCGTTCGTTACAAGGGAGATCCCGGGATCACGCTGGAGTTTACACCGCCGTACGGGAAGGACGATGTCCCAAACTGGATGGAGGATATTGACAACAGGCTTGCCGGCCTCTGCCGGCAGACTGTGATGCAGATGAACGATCACGCAAGAAAGCGGTTGCTGCGCCTTGCCGAACGGGATGGTGGGAATGATGGGAGTGCTCCCCGGCACCACCCACATCGCCCCGATCCCGGCAAACGCCCTCTCGAACCGCTCCGACCTATCCGCGATATAGAACAGCGCCAGTGAAAACATCGGGCCCGTCCTCTCCTCGCCTGCAAGACCCGTGAACAATATCCGCGCCGAAGGAAAACATACCCGGCACGACAACCGCGTCAGCGTCTTCCAGGCTGCGGTCTCGGTCGCTGACTTCCAGAGTACGATCGCTTCCGTAGTCCTGCCCGCGAGCCGCTCCGCGTACAATTTGCTGAACCACTGCTCGAAATTGAATCTCGGTTTTTGTTTTTATTGAGATTGGTTTTTTTCCAATTCCATTTTACCTCAACTCATGTTGTCCCCTTACTTTCACCCCACTCACGCCGCATTTTCTTATCCCTGGCTCCTGACACTTCAGATAAGAAGACGGAGATACGTACCATGACACGCAAGGCCGCCATAGTACCCGGCGACGCGAAGCTTCCCGAAGGCTACACGGATCTTGTAAAGGAATTAAAAACAAAAATCCGGTCTGCTCAGGTGAAAGCAGCCCTTTCCGTTAACCGTGAACTGATCTGCCTCTACTGGCAGATCGGACGGGATCTTGTGGAAAAACAGGATGCCGAGGGTTGGGGTGCGAAGGTCATTGACCGGCTCGCCCGGGACCTCCAGTCGGAATTTCCCGGAACAGATGGTTTTTCCCGGACCAACCTCTACCGGATGCGGGCGTTCTATTCTGCGTATCCTCATACCTCACCAGTTGTCCCACAGGTTGTGGGACAAACAGACTGCCTGCTGCCCGAACCGGTTATGCATATTCCCTGGGGTCACAATGTGATCCTTATCGAGAAAGTAAAAGATCCTGCCCGGCGGGTGTGGTATGCCCGGCAGGCGATCGAACACGGCTGGTCGCGTGCAGTTCTCCATCTTCAGATCGAATCGGATCTCTATGCGCGACAGGGAAAAGCGATCACGAACTTTCCAGAAACGCTTCCTGCGCCCCAGTCAGACCTCGCTCTGCAGACATTCAAGGATCCCTACATCTTCAGTTTCCTGACCCTGGAACCATCGGCTCGGGAGCGGGATCTGGAACGGGGGTTGATGGATCATATCCAGAAGTTCCTTCTTGAGCTGGGGGTGGGATTCTCTTTCATCGGGCGACAGTACCTGCTTGAGGTTGAAGGATGCGAATATTATATCGATCTCCTCTTTTACCACCTCAAACTCCGGTGTTTTGTGGTGATCGATCTCAAGATGGAAGAGTTCTCCCCGGAACATGCCGGTAAGATGAATTTCTATCTCTCGGTTGTGGATGACCTGTTGCGCCAACCCGGGGATCAGCCATCGATCGGTCTTGTGTTGTGTAAAACCAAAAAACATCTGACTGTCGAGTACGCCCTGCGTGATATGGGGAAGCCTATCGGAGTATCAGAATGGCGCACCCGCCTTGTGGCATCGCTCCCGAAGCGGCTGCGGGGCAGCCTGCCTACCATCGAAGATCTGGAAAATGAACTTGCAAAAAAGTATCCTGTGGATGAATGATACTCCCTGTCGAATTTTCCCGTCAACGGCACGCAGCTTGGTATAACGGGAATAACCGGGGTAATTCACCCTTAACCCATTTTGCCTAAATCCTCCACGCTCCCAGCGAGCCCCCCTCGCTAAATAAACCTCAATACAAAAGCCATTCTCCCTTTTCAAAATTTATTCAGCCAGACCCAATACCCCGCACCGCCTATATGTATATGTCAAAGGGGCCCCCGCGACTGCGAAGAATTCTGACGAATTCTTCTCGTCCTCGTGGTTCTGCAGAACCACTACGGACATCAGAGAGAAAGAGGTTTCTGAAAAACCCCTCGGAAGGTGAAGGATGGCGGAGTCACCCTTCTCCAAATCCGGGTTTCGAAAGAACCTCTTTCAAAGGACTAAAAAAGGAGGTAGAAAACTATGGCAAATTTCGTACAAAGCAACGAAACAAAGAACGCGGTCCGCACACTCGCGGCCCCGATATCAGACGTCACAACGTTCGATGGTATCGTACAGTCGGTCATCACCACAAACCCGTTCGGGTGCGTGGCCTACATGACCGCAGGAACAAACCACCCCGGCGTGGAGAAGAGCCGGGAAGCGTACACGCTCCGGTTCGTGTACCAGGACATCAACGCACAATCGGCAGGGACCGGAACCCATCGGTTCAACAGCATTGCCGGCTACAATGCGGGTGCGATTGCCCTGCTTGCGGCAGCAAACCTGACCG